>JBEBJC010000591.1:0-5438 GCA_040080105.1 Myxococcota bacterium | reverse complement strand
GCTCGGGGGCGTCGGGGCCGATCAGGTACACCCGCGCGCCGAGCTCGGCGGTGCCGTGGAGCACCCGCACCGCGGCGCCGTCTTCGAGCGGCGGGGCGGAGGTGAGCGCGGACAGGGACAGGTCGACGATCGACGCACACGGGACAGGCCCGCGCGCGGCGACCATCCCGCGGGACACGGTCTCGGCGTCGACGCCCGCGAGGTTCAACGCGGTGCGGTGACCGGGCGTGGCGCGGGCCACTTCGTGCCCGTGGACCTCGATCCCGCGGACCCTCGCCGACACGCCGCTCGGGAGCAGCGTGACCACGTCGCCGTCCTCGATCGTGCCCGAGGTGGTGGTGCCGGTCACCACCACCCCGAATCCGGTGCGCACGAACACCCGGTCGATCGGCAGGCGGAACGGCCCGTTCGGCGCGCGGTCGGTGTCCGGGAACTCGGCGATCGCCCGAACGAGCGCGTCCTTGCCTCGGCCATCGATCGCCGAGAACGGGATGATCGGGGCGCCCGCGAGGAACGTGCCCGCGACCAGCTGGGTCACGTCGTCGACCGCGAGCGCGAGCAGCTCGTCGTCGACCAGATCCGCCATCGTGAGCGCGATCACTCCGCGGCGGAGCCCGAGCAGGTCGAGGATCGCCACGTGCTCCCGGGTCTGCGGCATCGCGCCGTCGACCGCCGACACGCACAACACCACCGCGTCCAGGCCAGTGGCGCCGGCGACCATCGTCCGCACGAGCTTCTCGTGTCCCGGGACGTCGACGAACGAGGCGAAGCGCCCGTCGGGCAGCGGCAGCGCGGTGAACCCGAGCGCGATGGTGATCCCGCGCGCCCGCTCCTCTGGCAGGTCGTCGAGATCCACGCCGGTGAGCGTCCGAACGAGGCTCGTCTTGCCGTGGTCGATGTGGCCGGCGGTGCCGACGACCAGCGGTCGGGCGTTCATGGGGTGCCTCCGGTGAGCTGACGGAACACGTCTTCGAGCCCCGCCGCCTTCGGTGTCAGCTCGATCAACAGGTGGCCGTGGGCGACGGCCCAGGTGTACAGCGCGGCCCGCACGTCTCGGTCGGCGTGCACCTCCACCCGGAGCGCGGCGTCGCCGCTGGCGGACGGCCGCACCTCGAGCACGCCGGGCACCGCCTCGAGGGACCGCTGGACCGAGGCCGCGTCGGTCAGGACCTTGCCCGCGCCGAGCGCCAGGTCGACCACCTGCCCGCGGGCGCGCCGGCGGAGCGCCTCGGTGCGGTCGTCCGCCACCAACCGGCCGTGGTGCAGGATCAGCACCCGGTCACACGCCGCCTCGACCTCGGACAACACGTGGGTCGACAACAACACCGTGCGGGTGGCGCCGATCCGCCGGATCAGCGCGCGCAGGTCGGCCACCTGGTGCGGGTCGAGCCCGGTGGTGGGCTCGTCGAGCACGAGCACCGGCGGGTCGTGCACCAGCGCCGCGGCGAGCCCGACCCGCTGGCGGTACCCGCGCGACAGCGACGCGATCGGGTCATCGAGCCGATCGGTGACCGAGGTGGCCTCGGCGGCCGCTCCCACCGCCCGCACCTGCTCGGCTGGGCCGAGCCCGCGGGCGTGCGCGACGAACCGGAGGAACGCGCGCACGGTCATCTCGTCGTACGCCGGCGCGCCCTCGGCGAGGTAGCCCACCACCCGCTGGGCGTCGCGGGTCGCGGTCACCACGTCGTGCCCACAAACCCGGGCCCGGCCGGCGGTCGGCGCGAGCAGCCCGGTCAGGATGCGCAGGGTGGTGGTCTTGCCGGCGCCGTTCGCGCCGAGCAGGCCGACGATCCGACCGCGGTCGATCGAGAACGACACGTCCGCGAGCGCGACCCGCGCCCCGTAGGTCCGCCCGAGCTGGTCGACCTCGATCACCGGGCCCCGCTAACCCGCGGACCGACCGGCGGACCGCCCACTACCCCTCGCGGGTCGCGGCCAACACCCGCACCGCGGCGTCGATCTCGGCCTCGGTCAACGACGCGAACCCGGCGCGCAGGTGCACCGGCGGCTGCTCGAGCAGGTCGAACCGCGCGCTGGTCTCGATCCACGCTCCCGCCCGCGCGGCACGCTCGGCCCACGCCTCGACGCCCGGCCCTCCGTGCACCCACAACGCGAGCCCCCCCATCGGGCGGTCGAACCGCGCCGACGGGCCGAGGTGGCGGGTGAGCGCGTCGACCATCGCGCCTTGGCGGGCCGCGTAGATCTTGCGGGTGCGGCGGAGGTGGCGCGCGTAGGTCCCGTCTTCGATCAGGGTGGCGATCGCGAGCTCACTCGCGAGCTCTCCCTGGCGGTCGACCACCACCCGGCGCGCGACCGCCGCGTCGAGCAGCGGCCGCGGGCCCACGAGGTACCCGAGGCGCAGCCCCGGGGCGAGCGTCTTCGACAGGGTGCCCACGTAAACCACGGTCCCGTGCCGATCCAGCGCCGCGAGCGGCAGCACCGGGCGGCCGGCGAAGTGGTACTCGTTGTCGTAGTCGTCCTCGAGCACCGCGAGCCGGTGTCGGCGCGCGAGGGCGAGCAGCTGCAGCCGCCGGTGGGCCGGCAAGGTGGCCATCGTCGGGAACTGGTGGTGCGGGGTGAGGTACACCGCGCGCAGCGAGGGGGCGAGGGGCTCGAGCGCGTCGACCACCATCCCGTCGGAGTCCACGTCGATCGGGACCAGCTCGGCGCCCGCGGAGCGCAAGGCCGCCCACGCGGGCGGGTAGCCGAACCGCTCGACCGCGACCCGGTCCCCGGGGCGGAGCAGGGCGTGGGCCGCGAGGTACAGCGCCTGCTGCGCCCCGCGGGTCACGACCACGTCGTCGGCCCCGATCGCCAGGCCGCGGTGCGCGTTCGACACCTCGGCCAGCGCCGCCCGCATCCGCGCGTGGCCCCGCGGGTCGCCGTAGTCGAGCACCTTGCCCCGGCTGTCGCGCACCGCCCGGCGCCAGGCGCGCCCGATCTCGTCGGCCGGGAACAGCCGCACGTCGGGCCGGCCACCGGCGAGGACCCACGCGCCGGGGGGCGGCTCGGGCGAAAGCTCTGCCGGCGGGCCGGCGGGCACGTCGAACCCAGCCCTGCGCGCGCTCGTGGTCCGCGCCGGAGGGGTCGGGGCGAGCCCGGCGCACACTCGGGTGCGCCCGCCCGGCTGCGCCTCGATCCACCCCTGGGACCGGAGCTCGGCCCACGCGGCGATCACCGTGTTGCGGTGTACGCCCAGCTGAGTCGCGACCGCCCGCGTGCCGGGGAGCGCGTCCCCCGGCCGCAGGCGCCCGCGGTCGATCTCGGCCACCACACCCTCGGCCAGTCGGAGGAACAGCGGTGCGCCGCCGTCGGGGAGTCGGAGCTGCAGGTCCATGGCCCTCGGTAACTGGTCTGGTCCGTTTGATGGATCCGGATCTGTCCGACGGACCGGCCTCGGGTGACGTCGGGGGTGGAGGTCGGCATGGCGGGACGGAAGCCGCTCGGGGATCGGGAGGCGTGGGACGTGCTGGCGCGCGCGCCGGTGGTGCACGTGGCCGGGGCATCCGGCGGGACGCCGGTCCTGCGCACGATGCACGCGGTGGTGCACGGGGGCGCTGTGTGGCTGCACGGGCTCGCGTCGCAGGTGCTGTCGGAGCTCGAAGGGACCCGGGTGGTCGCGTCGTGTGAGGAGGTGGTGGCGCGGATCCCGAGCTGGATGCGCGACGACCGGCGCGCGTGCCCGGCGACCACCTACTACCGCTCGGTGTGGGTGCACGGGGTGGTCGAGCGGGTCGACGACCGGCACGCCCGCGCCGCCGCGCTGCAGCGGCTGATGGAGGTGCAGCAGCCCGAGGGGCGGCACGTCCCGATCACCGCGGACGACCCGCTGTACGCGAACGAGGTGGCGCGCATCGGGATGTGGAGGATCGAGCCGGACGCGGTGTCGGCGGTGCAGAAGCTCGGCCAGGACCGACCCGCGGCGGAGATCGAGCGGGTGGTCCGCGCGTTGTGGCGCAGGGGCGACCCGGGTGACTTCGCCGCGATCGAGCAGATCCGCCGCGCCCACCCGGACGGGCCGCGGTTCGCCGACGTTCCGGCGGGGCTCGTCCCGCGGTGCGCCCCGGGCCCGGCCGACGTGGACGCCGCGGTGGCCCTGGCGCGCGGGCGGTACTGGAACACCACGTTCGCCGACTCGGAGCTCGCCGACGCGGTGCGGCACGCCTCGGCGTGGGTCGGGCTCGAGCGCGACGGGGAGCTCGTGGCTTCGGCGCGGGCGATCGCCGACCGGGGGAAGCGGAGCTGGGTGTACGACGTGGTGGTCGCGGACAGTGCGCAGCGGGCCGGCCTCGGGACCACGCTGATGCGCCTGTTGCTCGACCACCCGATGGTGCGCCGCACCGAGGTGAGCCTGGCGACCCGCGACGCGGCGGGGTTCTACACCCGGCTCGGGTTCGAGGTGACCAACGTCGACACCCGCGGGGGGTACCCGCGCACGACCCTGGTGCGGCCGCGCTCCGTGACAACCGAGGGGTCCACCGGGTAAGGGGCGCGGATGAACACCTGGACCGCCCTGTTCGCCCTGTCGTTCGCCGCGTGCAAGAACCCCCCGGCCGATCCGCTCCCCGAGCCGACGCCGGCCCCGGCTCCCGAGCCGGCCCCGGCGCCCGAGCCGGCCCCGGCGCCCGAGCCCGCGGCCGACCCGAACGCCGGCAAGCAGGGCGCGCCGTGCGCCGAAGGGAACTGCGACGCTGGGCTCACCTGCGTCGAGTACTTCGGGATCGCCGGACCGCGCGGGCCGAAGTTCACCAGCTGCGAGATCCCGTGCGCGGCCGAGGGCGCGGTGTGCCCCACCGGGCAGACCTGCACCACGATCGCCGACGGCCCGGGCAAGGTCTGCCGGTAGGCTCGGTCAGCCGCGCAGCGCCTCCCACCGGTGGATGACCTCTGGTGGGACGCCCCCGTAGAACCTCGCGAACGTCACGACCGCGTCGAGCTGCGGGCGGGTGAGCCGGGCGATCCGGTCGCTGTCGCGCCGGGTCCAGAAGTCGAGCTGGTGCCGGATCGAGTCGTAGATGTACCCGGCCCCCTCCGGCCGCCACCGCGGCAGCGCGCTGCGGACGGCGAAGCTCAGCACGGCAGGCAGGTAGTACTGCAGCGAGACCGCGTCGAGGTACGGCAGCGCCCATTGGCACGCGACGAGGTGCGCGTCGGGGAGGTCCTGCCACCGGCCGGTGTGGTCGTTCCCCTGGTCACACTTGGCGTAGTGGTCGATGGCCTCGGCTTGGTGCAACGACCGGTGGTTCGGCCCGGCGAACGGCACCCCGTCGAACGCGCGCTCGATCACCGCGAGCAACTGCTCGAGCTCGGTGATCACCCGCCGCTCGCCGCCAGGTCGCTCAGGGCGACCTCCGCCACCAGCCGGCCGTCGGACCACTCGGCTCCACCTGGCCGCCCCCGGCGGAGCAGGTCCACCCCGTCCGCCTCGATCACCACCC
>JBEBJC010000590.1:0-5446 GCA_040080105.1 Myxococcota bacterium | reverse complement strand
CTCCCCAGAGGGGAGAGGGGGCCGGTTAGAGCCAGGGTGAAGCACGTTTTCCCCCGAGGGGGAATTCACGGGTGCCGAGGGTCCTCGGGGAGGGCCTCGGCCTCTGCCTCGGTCGGCCGCAGCGGCAGCTCGGGCACTGCGGGCGCCTCCTCGGGGAACTCGACCAGCGGTCGCTCCGGCACCCCGCCGAGCAGCTCGAGCGCCAGCGTGCCGTACGCGGCGACCCGCCCGAGCGCGGCGCCGTACCGCTCGTCGAGGGTGGTCGGCATGTCTTGGGTGAACTGGAAGTACAGCCGTAGCTCGTCGAGCTCCCGGTAGAACGCGTCACACGCGACCATCGCGTCGGGGTCGACCAGCGCCAGGTCGCCGAGGCCCAGCGTCCGCCACCGGCTGAACACGGTGTCGAGCAACGGGGCCCGATCCCGGTACCGGCTCCACCACTCGACCAACGTGGGCCGGCGCACCTCGAGGTCCTCCACGATCCGGGCGATCTCCAGCGCCATCACCCGCCGCAGGCGGTCGGGCAGGTCGGCTTCGTCGAACGTCGGTGGGATCATGGGTCCTCGGGGGTGGCGCGGGCCGCCAGCGCGCGCTGGTACACGTCGCGCCGCGGTCGATCATAGACCCGGCACACCACGTCGCGCACGGTACCGACCGGTATCCCCGCCGCGACCATCGCGTCGATCAGCGCGTCGCACCGGGCGTCGTCGGGGCTCTCCGGACCGCCGTGCCCCTCCACCACCAGCGTGATCTCCCCCCGCACCTCGTCGAGCGCGGCGACCGACTCGGCGAGGCCGTCGAGCGTGCCCCGGCGCCACACCTCGGTGGGCTTGGTGAGGTTGTGCACCACCGCCGCGCGCCGTGGCCCCCAGCTCCCGGCCAGCGCGCGCAACGTGTCCAGCAGGCGGTGGGGAGCCTCGTACAGCACCACCGTCGCGCGCTCGAACCTCCGCTCGGCGATCCGGGCGTCGCGCGGGCCCGGGTCGCGCGGGAGGAACCCTACGAACAGCCACTCGTGCGTCGGGAGCCCCGCCCCCGACAACGCGGCGACCGCCGCCGACGGCCCGGGCACGACCACCACCGGGATCCCTCGGTCCCAGCACGCGTTCACCAGCCGGTACCCTGGATCCGAGATCAGTGGGGTGCCGGCGTCGGACACCAGCGCGACGGTTTCACCCTGCTCCAGCCGCCCGACCAACTCGTCGGCCCGCTCGCGCTCGTTGTGGTCGTGGTAGCTGACCAATGGAGGTACCGGTATCCCCTCCTGTTGCAGCAACTGCCGCGTCACCCGCGTGTCTTCGGCTGCGATCCGGTGGACGGATGACAGCACCTCGCGCGCGCGAGGGGAGAGGTCGGAGCGTGCTCCGATCGGTGTCGCCACGACGTAAAGGGTACCTTTCACAGGATCTGGGTACCTCTGCGCGCCCCCGGAGTCCAGGATCTGCGCTGCGCCCAGGTGATCGACACCAATTTTTTGGGTCTCTCATTACCAAAGAATAACTAAGCTTCTATCGTTATAATGGTTCTACGATCGTGCCCGACAGGGGGTGTCCGGACCACAAAATCAGGTTCGCGGGCTTGCAGCCGAGGTGACGCGGCATAAGCTGTCGATGCACCCCACAAATGGGAGGTCCGACATGAACAAGGGTGAGATGGCAGCCAAGTTGGCCCAGAAGGCCGACCTTTCCAAGGCCAAGGCTCTGCATGTGATCAACGTGATCTTCAGCGCCGAGAAGGGCGAGGGGATCATCGCGGTCGAACTCGACGCCAACCGCAAGGTGGTGATCCCCGGCTTCGGCACGTTCGGTACCCGGAAGCGGGCGCCGCGCAAGGGCACCAACCCGGCGACCGGCAAGAAGATCGACATCCCGGCCAAGAACTACGCGTACTTCAAGCCGGGCAAGACCCTGCGCGAGCGCGTCGAGAAGTAGTCGACAGCGGCGGTGTAAAGCCGCCGCGCCGACCGGAGACGGGGGCGTCGCGTTCGCATTCGTGCGAACGAGGCGGCCCCGTTTTTGTTTTGGCGCGCGCCATCCCGAGGGAAGCTCGCTCAGCGGCCAGACCTCAGGCGCCGGACGTACGCGGACAGGAGTCCCGCGCCCCCTAGCCACCCGAATGTCACCGGGCCGCCACTGGCACACGTCATTGGCTCCATCGCGCGCAGTACGTCAGCGGGTCCGGCGCAGTCCAGGTTCTTCTTCCCTGGATCCTCGGTCGCGCCGGGGTACACCTCGGGGTCGGTGTCGTCGCAGTCGAGCTCCGCCGGGGAGTCGTCGCCGTCGTAGTCCACCACCCCGTCGCAGTTCCCGTCGGTCGTGAGCGTGTCCTCGCCGCCAGGGCTCACCAATGGATCGCGATCGTCGCAATCCACCGTCGGGCCGTCCCACCCGTCGCCGTCGCGGTCGAAGTCGTCACTCAGGTCGCAGTTGGTGTCGAGCCCGTCGTACGCCGCGTCGCTGGCCCCCGGAAACACCACGGGGTCTCCTTCGGCGCAGTCGAACAGGCGCGGTGATTGGTCGCCGTCGGCGTCGTCGGTCCACGGCCCGGCGGGCGCCTGGGCTCCGCCGTACGCGCCGATGTCCGGCGGGCTCAGGTCGAGGTCCACCCCGTTGGGCTCGCCCGCGTCGACCAGCGGCCCGTAGTAGTTGCGGTAGTCGACGACCGAGTCGCACCCGTCGGCCGGATCGAACCGTTCGAGCAGCGGGTCGGTGCCGAACAAGTTGGTGCCGTTGTCGGCGATGGGGCCGTCGGTCCGCTTCAGGTCGCCGACCGCGTTCGACCAGAACAGGTCGTGGGTCACGGTGATGTCGGTCGCGGTGACCGCGGTGGCGCCCTCGTTCCACCCCACCAGCGACGACTCGAGGTGGACCGCGTCGTCCGATTGCACCGCGCTGCCGAAGTTCGCGTCGTTCGCCAGCAGGTCGGAGTGCACCAACGACAGCGCGCCGCCTCCGTGGTCGATCGCGCCGCCCTGGATCCCGGCGGTGTTGGCGATGAACCTCTCGTTGAACCACACCTGGGCCTGGCTGGTGAGGGTGGAGATCGCTCCACCGCTGTTCGCCCGGTTCTCGCACCACTGGTTCCGGTACGCGTGCAGCACCCCGTCGGCGAGCCACAGCGCGCCCCCGGCCGCCGCGAGGTTGTCCCGGAACACGTTGTCGGTCGCGAGCAGGTCGGCCGCGGACCGCAAGCGCACCGCGCCGCCGCTGCCGTCTGCGCTGTTCTCCTCGAACACCACCTCGTCGAGGGTCAGCGACACCGCGGACGGGCCGGTGGTGGGGACGTCGTCGGCGAGCGCGCCTCCGTCTTGTTCGGACGCGTTGCCGCGGAACGTGGACCCGGTGATCGTCACCTCGACCGAGCCCTGGACGAACACGGCGCCGCCCATGTCGGACGCGAGGTTGTCCTCGAACGTGGTGTTCTCCACCCACAACGTGGTCGGCAGGTCGACGCCGTTCACGAACGCGATCGCGCCGCCCCGGCCCGCGAACCCGCCGGAGAACCGACAGTCGGTCACCGAGACCGTCGAGTTGCGCGCGAGGATCTGCCCGCCGTCCCCGGTGGCGACGTTGTCGAGGAACAGGGAGTCCTGGACGTCGAGCGTGGCGTTGTCCGCCAGGATTGCGCCGCCCTCGTCCTGCAGGCCGATGGTGAACACCACGGCCCGCACGAGCTCGATCTCCCCCTTGAAGTCGACCCGCAACGCCCGGTCGTTGAACCCGGTGAGCGAGAAGTCGACCAGGGTGAGCTTCGAGCCGTCGCCGGTGACGTAGAACACGGGCCCGACGCCGGTGTTGGTCAGCGTCGCCGCGCCCTCGGCCTCGAACCGGATCTGGCGTCCCTCTTGTACGCCGAGCGTGTGGTCGTGGGACCAGCTGCCGGCCGACACGGTGAACGTGCCGCTCCCGCCGGGGTCGACGGTGGACATCGCGGCCTCGATGTCGGGGAACGGGCAGCCGCTCGGACACACGTCGGCGCCGAGCGCGGCGGAGGTCCACCACATCAGTAGTCCCCTCGGACCCACTCGAGGGACAGCGCGAACGTGCCGATCGTCGACGCGAGCTCGCGCTCGGGGAGCCCTACCTGGCGAAACCTGCCCGCTCGTCGGTCCACCCACGCCCCCAGCCGGTACCGCTGGCCCGCCACCGGCACCACCAGCCCGAACGTGAGCTCGAACCGGGTGGTGGCCGCGCTCGCGCCCAACGTCCCACCGACATCGTACTTCACCTCACCGCCGCTGCGGACGTTCGCGGTCAGGTGGCCGTACTGGAGCACCTGCACGGGGTGGATCGGGACGATCACCGCGTCGGTGCCGGTGCCGGCCGAGTCGTACGTGTTCTGGGTCAGCAGCACCAGCTGTCGCCCCAGGCCCGCGCCGGCGGTGAACCCTCGCCAGGTGCCGATCGCCGCCACCCGACCGTCGGCCTGCGGCGCGAGCATCCACCCGACGTCGCCGTGGGCGAGCACCCCGAACGGGGAGTAGAACGTGACCTGGGTGTCGCCGGTGAGGGCGAACCCGGCCGCCGAGGGCGAGACGTCGGGGAACACGTCGGACGTCCAGCTCGCGTCCTGCAGCTGGCTCCCGCCGGAGAACCTCGCCCCCACCCGGCCCCACGACGCGATCCGAGGCGGAAGCTCGAGCGGCGCGGCCGCCCACTGAGGGTCGAGCGCCTCGTCGTGCAGCATCCGGCTGTTCACCGTGCGGCCGGTGGGGTCGGTCTTCTGCACCAGGTAGGTGCCGGTCTCGGGGGGCATCACCGGGGAGGCCAGGCCGTCGACGTACAGCCGGTGGCCGGTCGGCACGGGCGGTCCGGTGGGTCCGGGGGCCGGCGGCTCCCACCGGTACAGCGGGTGGCCCGGCCCGACGCCGCGGTCGATGCTCGGCCGGATCCGCAGCGCCGCCGCCATCGGCGACTCCCAGTCGCCGCCGCTCGAGAACTCGACGATCGCGCGCGCCACCTGCAGGTCGGCCCACACCCGAGACGGCACCACGAACGTGAAGCAGCCCACCCGACGGTCGATCTCCTTCAGGATCGCGGCGGGGGTCTCGATGTCGCCGCGGTCGATCGCCGACTGCGCGTCGAGCACGAACGACCGCAGCTCCGAGTCGTCCATCGGGGTGCACGGGGCGGCGTCGGAGCGCCGCTCGGGCTCGGCGGCTCCTGCGAGCCCGACGAGCCACACGAGGCCGTTCACCGGTCCACGTCGCAGGTGTACAGCAGCCGGTTGCAGTGGACCACGCTGGTGCCGCCCGGCACCACGTCGACCCAGTGGTTCATGTTGTTCCGGCCCGAGCCGAAGTCGGCCCACAGCTCGTACCGGCCCGCGGGGACCCGCCCCGGGGTGTGCCGTTGCCCATCACTGCCCACCAGGGAGATCGCCACGTCGCTCGGTGCCTCGACCTGACCATACTTGATCTCGACCGGGACGGGGACGGGTTCGGGGG
>JBEBJC010000589.1:0-5464 GCA_040080105.1 Myxococcota bacterium | reverse complement strand
CGGGGTACTCGAACAGCGGGTCGCCCGGCCACGTGTACTGAGTGGTGCCGAGGGAGCCGTCGCCGAGCACCCACTGGACCACCGAAGGCCGGGTGTTGGGCAGCGGCTCGTTCGGCCGCCCGTCGACCTCGACCTGCCCCTCGAGCGGGCGGTCGAGCGGGGTGGCCCCGCCGCTCGCCGGATCTTGCTGCGCGTACCGGCTGCGCACCGGGTGGTCGGCCGGCACCAGCGCCTCCGGGAACTGGTACGCGGGCTCGATCGCGCGGGCCGAGGCGAACGCCGCGCTCGCGCGGACCGCGTCGCCGTCGACGAACGCCCGCAGCCCCTCCACCCGGTGCAGCCGGGCGATCACCGGGCGCGGCATCACGTCGGTCACGCAGTCGATCTGGGCCGCTGCTTCGTCGGTCGCGGCGCGGAACCCGTCCAGGTCGAGTGAACGGAACGAGGCCTCGGCCCGCTCGAGCGCGAGCAGCAGGTCCTCGCTCGTGGCTGGGCAGGCGCCCTCGGCTGCGGTCGCGAACAACAGGATCATCGCGGCCATCATCACCCGCTCCCGCCGCTGGGGCCACCGGTCCCCCGTTTGGGGTGTCCCCTGGGCCGATACGGTCAAGAAACTGTGACGAAAGTGGAGCGAAACCCGCCGTTCCGCCTATAGTCAGCGGTTTTGCGTTCACCCTGCAATCTGACGTGCGGACGACGAGTAGGGCATTCATCTTGAGTCTGTCGGGTCGAGTGAATCCTTCGTGGGGGTTGTCCATGCGTCGTTGGTCGATGTCGGTGTCGCTGCTCGCGTTCCTCGCGTCTTGCGCCACGGGTGAGTCTCCGGCCGTCCCGGCCGAAGGAGTGTTCGCGGGCAGGTCGTCCGCACTGGCGGTCGAGCTCGCCACGGCCCACCTCGACGCGGCGGGCATCTCCGACCGGGCCGAGCTCGAGGTCCGCGGGGTCGCGTTCGACACCCTCGGGATGGCGCACACCCGGGTGCGCCAGGTGGTCGGCGGCGTGCCGGTGTTCGGGGCCGAGGGGATCGTCCACCTCGACTCCGACGGCTCGGTGCGCGGGTTCACCGACGGGCTCGTCGCGAACCCGAACGTCGACCTGAACCCGTCGCTGACGGTGGACGACGCGATCGCCGAGGCGATCGGGTTCCACCCCGGTGAGGTCGACGCGTTCGTCGCCGACCTCCAGGTGCTGCGCCACGAAGGGGCGGACCACCTGGCCTGGCGCGTGCAGATCGACGACCTCGCGAGCGGCACCCCCAGCCGCCCGGTGGTGTTCGTCGACGCGCACACGGGCGAGGTCGTGTGGTCGTACGACAACCTCCAGACCGCGAAGAGCCGGATCACCCACAGCGCGAACAACACCTACAACCTGCCGGGCGTGCTGAAGCGGTCGGAAGGGGACGCGGCGATCGGCGACATCCCGGTCGACGCGGCGCACGACAACGCGGGCGTGACCTACGACTACTACGACCTCGAGCAGGGCCGCGACAGCTACGACGACCTGGGCGCGGTGCTGTCGGCGACCGCGCACTACGGCGCCGGCTACGACAACGCGTTCTGGGACGGCACCCAGATGGTGTACGGCGACGGCGCGGTGTTCTTCGAGCCGCTGTCGCTGTCGCTCGACGTGGTCGCGCACGAGCTGACCCACGCGGTGACCGAGTACACCGCGGGCCTGATCTACTCCGGCGAGTCGGGCGGGTTGAACGAGGGCACCTCGGACATCATGGGCGCCACGGTGCAGGCGTACAACGAAGGGTGGGTGGTCGGCCCCACCACCTGGATGGTCGGCGACGAGATCACCAAGCCCGCGTTCGGTGACGCGCTTCGGTACATGGACGACCCGCCGCTCGACGGCGCGAGCATCGACAACTACGGCGACTACTACTCGGGCCTCGACGTGCACTACAGCTCGGGCCTCGCGAACAAGGCGTTCTACCTGATGTCGACCGATCCGTCGGTCGGGATCGAAGCGGCGGCCGACATCTGGTACCGCGCGCTCAGCGTGTACATGACCCCGTCGACCACCTTCCTGCAGGGCCGCGAGGCGACGGTCGACGCCGCCACCGACCTGTTCGGCGCCGGCTCGGCCCAGGTCGACGCGGTGAACGCCGCGTGGGACGGGGTCGGCGTGCTCGCGTTCACCGTGTTCGACACCAAGAGCGGGCTGTCGGGCAACGCGAAGACCATCACCACCCACGAGCTCGTGACCCCGGTGGGCGCGACCGCGGTGCAGTTCACGTTGTCGGGCGGGACCGGCAACGTCGACCTGTACGTGAACTTCGGCTCGGCTCCCACCAAGGTCGACGTGGACTGCCTCGACACCGGGTTCGGCAACGCCGAGTCGTGCACGATCCTGAACCCGTCGCAGGGCACGTACTTCGTGAGCGTGCGCGGGGTGAAGAAGTACGCGAACGTCACCCTCACGTCGAGCTGGGCCGGCACCCCGCCCGCCGAGGTGTGTGACGACGCCGTCGACAACGACGGTGACGGCGGGATCGACTGCGCCGACGCCGACTGCGCGGCCGATCCGATCTGCGTCGGCCCCTGATCGAGGCGCCGCGCCGCTGGCGAACGGCGGCGCGGCGGGGCACATTCCGGCGATGGTTTTGTCCATCGCCGGGTGTGTGTACATCGATCTCGCCGAGCACGAAGCGCGCCTCGACGAGCTCCGCTCCTCCACCACGACCGAGACCGAGCCCACGATGACGGTGCCGCCCACGCTCGGCGGCCTGTCGCCGGCGTACGGGACCGACGCGGGAGGGGTCGAGGTCACCTTGACCGGCGGCTCGTTCGGTCTGGCCCCGGAGGTCCGGTTCGGCGACGCGGTGGCCACGGTGCTCACCGTCACCGCCGACACGCTGGTGGTGTCGACCCCGGCGAGCCCGGTGGCCGCGGGCCCGAACCAGCAGGTGGCGGTCACCGTCCGCACCGACGGCGGGGAGGTCACCCTGCCGAACGCGTTCACCTACTGGCCCGACGCCACCGGCCGGATCGCCGCCACCGGCGAGCTCGTGTGGTTCCGGGTGGTCGGTGACTACTGGTCCGACACCGGCGGCGACTACGGGCGCGCCACCCTGCGGTTCACCCAGGCCACCGAGTACGAGTTCTACAAGTACTGGGCGCCGGAGCTCGACACCTGCATCCGGATCACCGGCGGCGTGCCCGAGTACACCTACGACCCGCAGGTCGAGTCGATCGACGCGTTCACCGGCTCGGTGATCGAGGCGTCGCCGTCGGCGTCGACCGAGCTCGACTGGAACGCGGCCGACGTGCGGTTCGTGCGCACCGACATGCTGCGCGAGGAGTTCGCTCCCGGCGAGACGTACGACGTGGAGCTGGTCGGCACCACCGGCCTGCCGGAGATCACGATCCCCGGGGTGTTCGAGGTCCCGGCCGACTTCGAGGTGCTCGCGCCGGCGATCGACGGCCAGGACCCCCCGCCGATCACGGCTGATCAGCACTTCGAGTGGAGCACCGACGAGACCGCCGACGTGGTGTTGATCCAGATCGGGATGCTCGACGCCGACGAGATCGACTTCGAGCAAGAGGTGTACTGCGCGGTGCGCGACGTGGGCTCGTTCTGGCTGCCGCCCGGCGTGTGGGACCACTACGCGCCCGACCGGTTCGTGAACCTGCTGATCGGCCGGTACAACACGGGCTCGGGCACCCTGCCGTGGAACAACGGCAAGATCGGCGCCGCCGCGCAGCTTTGGTACTACGGCGGCGCCCAGACCCAGTGACGATCAGCCGCGGAACACCCGCGCGAGCAGGGGCGGGGTCACGAGCGTGGTGAGGATCACCATGATCACCACCGCCGAGTACACCGCCGGGGTCACGATGTGCTCCCCGCCGAGCTTCAGTCCGAGCCCGATGTTCGCGAAGATCAGGCCGACCTCGCCGCGCGGGATCATCCCGATGCCCACCGGCAGCCGGCGGAGGTTCCGCTCGAGCACGCCGAACATGCTCGCCTGCTTGCCGATCACCGCCGCGACCGTCAACGCGGCCGCGAGCCCGAGCACGCTCGGGTCGGCGAACGTCGCGAGGTCGACCCGCAGGCCCATCCCCACGAAGAACACCGGGCCGAGGAACTGCACCACCGGGTGCACCAGCTCCTCCAGCGGGTGGTCCCCCTGGTCGACGAACGCCTGGTAGTGCGCGCTCTCGAGGATCAACCCCGCGGCGAACGCGCCCACGATCGGCGCCAGCCCCGCCCAGCTCGCGGCGGACGCGAGCAGGAAGCAGAACCCGAGGCTCACCCCGAGCAACACGCCGCCGCCGCGCAGCTTCGCCGCGTGCCGGTAGAAGAACGGGGTCAGCAGCGAGCCGAGCGCGAGCGCGACGCCGAGGAACCCGACCGCCTTTCCCGCGAGCCACAACACCGGTCCCACCGCCAGCTCGACCCCGTCGTTCGCGGCGGCGATCAGCGCGCTCACCCCCGCGAGCACGATCAGCCCCAGCACGTCGTCGATCACCGCCGCGCCGAGGATGATCCGCGCCTCGCCTGTGTCGGTGCGCCCGAGGTCTTTCAACACCCGCGCGGTGATCCCCACGCTGGTCGCCGACAGGGTGGCGCCGAGGAACAGGTGGGCGTAGAACGACGACTCCGGCAAGAACCAGGCGCCGACGCCGAACCCGAGCAGCATCGGCGCGACCACCCCCAGCACCGCGACCAGGAACGCCGACCCGCCGACCCGGGCCATCTGGCCCAGCGTGGACTCGAGCCCCACCTCGAACAGCAGCAACACCACGCCGAGCTCGGCCAGCAGCTGCTCCGTCGGCTGGTGCGCGAACCCCTCCGCCCCGTGGAACCCCAACAGGTCGAGGTTGCCGAGCACCACCCCCGCCAACAGCTCGCCGAGCACCGACGGTTGGCGCAGGCGCTGCGCCAGATCGCCCCCGAGCTTCGCGGCGATCAGGATCACCGCCACCGCGAACAGCGACTCCCCGAACGCGGCCTCGCCGCTCGCCCACGCCACCGCCGGCGACGCCAGCCACACCACTGTCCCGAGCTTCAGCCCTCGACCGAACCACCCCATCGCGACACCGTCCCGGGGCGGCCCGACCTCCGGTGAACCTCCGACGTGTATCGCCGGACCCGGGGGCGTTCCTAAACACGCGCGGCGGGGTCGTAAAGGTCAGTCCCGCAGGCGGGTGATCGCTTCGGGGGGGCGCCGGAGGAACGACCACTCCCGACCCTCCGACCGCTCCCGCTCGGCGATCCGCTCCCGCGCCTCCGCGAGCCAACCGGCGAACGCGGCGAGGTGCTCGCGAGGGGCGCCGAGCCCGACCACGTGCCGGTCACCCCGGACCGTGTCGAGCACGAGCGCGCACCGCTCGGTGGTCGGGTCTTCGCTGACGGCGGCGCTCGTGAGGTCGTCGAGTCGGACGGTGGTCTCACCGTCGGACAGGTCGCGCGCGCTCAGACGCAGCACGTGGGGCCGGGTGACCCGCCGCCCCACCGC
>JBEBJC010000588.1:0-5464 GCA_040080105.1 Myxococcota bacterium | reverse complement strand
GTGCTCAGCGGCCCCGGCAACTCCACCACCTTCACCGCGTCGGGGCGCGTCGGCGGCCAGGTGAACATCATCGCCGGCTACCAGGGCACCACCACCCGGCGCACGGTGCTGGTGCAGCTCAGCGGCTCGCAGAACGGCGTCGACCCCAACTCGCCCGAGCAGCAGGCGCAGGTGCCGCTCACCATCGCGCAGCTGACGGCGGGCGGCGGCGTCGGTGGTGTGGGTGGTGAGGGCCTCGGCCCCGCTCTCGCGAACGCAGACCCCAACCTCGTCGCGCTGGGCGGCACGCCGACGGCCAACGCCAGCCTCAAGCTGATCTACCCCTACGACGCCACCGTCTGGCCGCGCGGCATGCTCGCGCCGCTGCTGCAGTGGGACTGGGCGACGGGCGACGCCGACGCGGTGCAGCTCGAGCTGACCACCACCACGACCGGGCCGGTGTGGTCGAAGATCCTCGGCGAAGCCGAGCGGTTGCCCACCACCGCCGACGTGTTCGCGGTGTACGGGTGGGTCGAGGCGTGGGACGGCGCCCCGAACGCCGAGTCCGGCCGGGGAGACAAGGCGGTTCGGCTGGTGGAGTGGGACCCGCTGCGACCCGACGCGCCGGTGCTGGATCTCGACCTGTGGGTGCCGTTCGAGCGGCTCCCCGACGGGATCTTCACCTACCGCGCCCACCGGGGCGTCGCCCCCCTCCACTGAAACAGGCGCCGAATTCATCGCCTGAAAATTGCATCATCGCGTGGTCATCCCCCGTAACAACTCGAAACGGGGCGCCGAACGCCCACCGCGGTAGAATCCACCCTCAAGGTGGGTGGAGTCATGGTGGCGTGGTGGCTCGCGGCGTGTGGAAAGGTCGAGTGTGGTCCCGGCACCCACGAGGTCGCCGGGGAGTGCGTGTTGGACGTGGAGCTGCCCGGCAGCACCATCACGACCCCCGGAGACGACGACGACGACGACGACACCGTGTCGGGGTTGGGGATCGACGCGAGTCCGGGGGAGCTGTCGCTGAGCGGCACGGTGCCGTGCAGCGCGACCCAGGAGCTCACGCTGGAGAACACCAGCCCCGACCTGATCCAGCTCTCGGTGATCGAGTTCGATCCGCCGGTCCCCGGGCTCACGCTCGATCCGCAGCCGGACCTGCCCATCGGCCTGCGCCCCGGCGACACCGTCACCCTCACCGTGTCGTTCGCCTCCGACGCCCCCACCGAGGGAGCGAGCACGCTGAAGATCGGCACCCAGCGCGAATGGCTGCTCGAGCTCCCGGTCGAGCTCGCCGCCGACTACGACGCCGCGGTCGACACGTTCGAGGTCGGCGCCGGCACGCCGCTGGTCGACCTGATGTTGCTGATCGACCACAGCTGCTCGATGGAGTACGACCAGGCCATCCAGGTCGAGATCGGCCTCCCGCTGCTGCTCGACGGGCTCGACGCGGTGGCCGACTGGCAGCTGCTGCAGGTCACCCGTGACACCGGCTGCGGCAACGGCGGCCTGTGGAACACCAACGACGCGACCACGGTGGACTACCTGGTCGCCCACGCGTGGGACGGCGCGGGCGGCGTCGGCGGCGCGTACCTGACCGAGGCCCTGCTCGCGCTGGCTGCGCTCGCGCTCGACAAGACCGACGCCGGTGAGTGCAACGAGGGGTTCCTCCGCCCCGGCGCGTCGCTGCAGGTGCTGGTGATCTCGGACGAGCAGGAGCAGTCCGGTGTGTTGTGGTCCGACATGGTGACGTACTACCAGACGTTCGACCCCACGATGGTCGTGTCCGGGGTGGTCGACGTGAACGGCCAGTGCGGGGACTTCTCCGGCGGCGGCGGGTACGTCGACGCGATCGACGCCACCGGCGGCCAGGCGCTGAACATCTGCCTGCCGAACTGGGGCAGCGGGATGGAGCTGTACGCCTCCACCCTCGAGGGGCCACAGACCTCGTTCGCCCTGTCGGCGCCCGCGGTCGACGGCTCGATCCAGGTCACCGTCGACGGGCTGCCGGTCGCGTTCGAGTACGACGAAGCCTCGAACTCGGTGATCCTCGACGAGCCCCCGGGCGAGGACGCGACGGTCGAGGTGTCGTACGGGGCGCTCGGGACCTGCGCCGGTTAGCCGTCCGGCGTGGCCCGCGCCCCCGCCATGGACCCCGACGCCCGACGCGCTGCGATCGTCGCCGCTGCGCGGTCGGTGTTCGCGCGGAAGGGGTACCACGCGACCGGGATCGCCGACATCGTCGACGAGCTGCAGATCGCGCGCGGCACGTTCTACCGGTACTTCGACTCGAAGCGCGCGATCTTCCAGGTCGTGCTCGGCGACATGATGGAGGAGGTCGGCGCGGTGGTCGAGCCGATCGCGGTCGACCGCCCGATCCCCGAACAGATCTGGGCGAACCTCGATCGACTGGTCCGCGCGATCACCGCGCAGGACGTGTGCCGGGTGCTGTTCGCCGAGTCGGTCGGGATCGACGCCGAGGCCGACGAGGCGCTGCGATCGTTCTACGGGGTCGCGCTGACGCGGATCGAGCGGGCGCTGCACACCGGCCAGGCGCTCGGGGTGGTGCGCCAGGGCGACGTACGGCTGCTCGCCCGCTGCCTGCTCGGCCTGCTCAAGGAGCCGGTGGTGCAGGCGTCACTCGACCGAGAGGAGCTCGACGAGCGAGCGCTGGTCGAGGAGATCGTCGGTATTCTCCGCGGCGGCGTGCTCCGGTGAGCCCGTCGGGCGGGTTCGACCGATCCCGCCGAGGGTTACCTACGGATCCGTGACCCCGCCGGTGTTGTCGATTGGCGCCTTCGATCTGCTCGAGCCCGTGGCTCGCGGCGGGATGGCGCACGTGTGGCGCGGCGTACACCGCGAGCAGGGCACGCCCGTCGCGGTGAAGATCGTGACCGCCGCTCCCCAACACCGATCCGAGTTCGAGCGGCGGTTCGCCGACGAGATCCGCGCGGTGGCCGCCCTCGACCACCCGGGGGTGGTGATGGTGCTCGATCACGGGCGGATCCCCGACGAGCCGATCCACCCCAAGGTCTCCCCCGGGTCGTCGTGGCTGGCGATGGAGTGGGCGAGCGGCGGCACGCTGGCGAGCAACCGCGCGCCGCTGCCGTGGCCGATGTTGAAGTCGGTGCTGCTGGCCCTGCTCGACGCGCTCGCGCACGCCCACGCGCACGGGGTCGTGCACCGCGACCTCAAGCCGCCGAACGTGCTGCTCGCGACCCCCCACGACCTCCGTCCCGGGCTGAAGTTGTCCGACTTCGGGATCGCGTTCGCGAGCGGGGGCGTGGCCGACGAGGGGGAGGTCGTGGTCGGCACCCCGTCGTACATGGCGCCCGAGCAGGTCCGCGGCGACTGGCGCGATCTCGGCCCGTGGACCGACCTGTACGCGTTCGGGTGCTTGACCTGGTGGCTGTGCACCGGCGCCCCGCCGTTCTCCGGCCAGCGCCCCCAACAGACGATGCTCGCCCACCTGTCGAGCGAGCTGCCGCCGTTCACCCCGCGGATGCCGGTGCCCGACGGCTTCGGGTCGTGGCTGCACAAGCTGCTGGAGAAGCGGTTCAGCCGGCGGTTCCAGTTCGCCGCCGACGCGGCGTGGGGCCTGGCGAGCCTGCCCGCGCCGCCCCTCGGCGACGGCGACAGCGAGGTGATGGAGCTCGATCCCGCATTCCAGCAGACCATCACCCACACCGACGTGTCGTTCGGCGAGTCGTGGCGCCTGTCGATCGACGAGCCGCCGACCCCGCACGAGCCGAACGCCGCGCCGCGGCCGCCGCCGATCGCCACCAGCTGGCGCGCCACGGTCGCCAAGCCGCCGCCGGTGCAGCTCGTGGGCGCGGGGCTGTCGCTGTACGGGCTCCGGGCGGTGCAGCTCGCGGGGCGCGAGGAGGAGCGCGACCAGCTGTGGAGCGACCTGCTCGAGGTCGAGCGCACCGGCCGCGCGCGGGTGGTGCTGATCCACGGGCCGGCCGGCACCGGGAAGAGCCGGTTGGTCGAGTGGCTGTGCCGTCGCGCGCACGAGCTCGGCGCCGCCCACATGAGCAAGGCCACGTTCGGCCCGGAGAAGGCGCCCGGGCAGGCGCTGCAGGAGATGGCGTTCGACCAGTGGCGCACCCGCGGACTCGAGCGGGAGGACGTGGAGCGCCGGGTGCGGGCGTGGCTGTGGCGGTTCGGCCCGATCGACGAGGCCGAGGCGAGCGTGCTCACCGAGCTGCTCCACCCGGCCAGCCGCGCCGACCTCGACCGCGGGATCCGCCCGGCGCGCCTCACCACCCCGCGCGAGTACTACGCAGGCACCGTGCGGTCGATGGCGCGGGTCGCGTCGCAGCGGCCGCTGATCACCTGGTTCGACGACGTGCAGTACGGGTACCACGGGCTCGGCGTGGCGCTCCAGGTGCTGCGCAGCCAAGACGACGACCCGTTCCCGTGCCTGCTCGTGCTCACGATGCGCACCGAGGCCCTCGACGACTCGTCGGACGAGGCGCGCCGGGTGGCGAAGCTGCTCGAGACGCCCGGCGTGCGGGTGGTGCACCTCGGCCCGCTCCCCCCGGGCTCGCACCGCGAGCTGGTGCGGCGGCTGCTCGGGCTCGACGACGCCCTCGCCGCGCAGGTCGAGGAACGAACCGGAGGGAACCCGCTGTTCGCGGTGCAGCTCGTGGGGAGCTGGGTCCAGAGCGGGACGCTCGAGGTGGCCGAGCGCGGGTTCCGGCTCAAGGCCGGGGCCCGGGTCGAGCTGCCCGACGACCTCCACGCGGTGTGGTCGGCCCACCTGAGCCGCATCCTGGCCGACTTCCCCGCGAACAGCCAAGAGTTCCTCGAGGTGGCGGCGTGCCTCGGGCAAGAGGTCCGGTCCGAGGAGTGGCGGCGGGCGTGTGACGACCCACACGGGCTGTTCGGCGATCGGTACAAGGGCGACGAACCGCTGCGCGCGTCGCTGGTCGAGCACCTCCTGTCCGCCCGGTTGATCGTCGGTTCGCGCCGCCGCTGGTCGTTCGTGCACGGGATGTTGCGCGAGTCGCTCGAGCGCACCGCGCGCACCGCCGGGCGGTGGCGGCAGCACAACGAGGCGTGCGCCGCGATGCTCGGCGACCGCGCAGACGATCCGCGGGTCACCGAGCGCCTGGGCCGGCACCTGCTCGAGGCGGGCGCGGTCGATCAGGCGCTCGAGCCGCTCCTGCGGGGGGTCGCGCACCGGCTGATGACCGTCGGGCCGCAGCCGGCCCAAGCGCTGCTGGCGACGGTCGAGGCCGGGATGGTCGAGCTGCGGGTGCCGCCGTCGGACGAGCGGTGGGGGCGCCTGTGGGAGCTGTCGGCCCGGGTGTACGCCGACATCGGGACCCTCGACGACGGGCGCCGCGCCGAGCCGGCCCGCGAGCCTCGTGGCCACGGTGTCGGCGTTGACGTTGTAGACGTTGCCGTGCGCGTCACCGGCCAGACACCCGATGACGGGCACCACGCCTGCCCTGGCCAGCGCCTCGAGCAGCGAGAC
>JBEBJC010000587.1:0-5494 GCA_040080105.1 Myxococcota bacterium | reverse complement strand
GGGTCGATCCGGAGCACCCGCTCGCCGGGCACCTCCAGCGCGACCCGGGACGTGACCCACAGGCGGAGGCCGGGGAGCGCCGCCGCGACCTGCTGCACGAACCACCGGACCGGGCCGAGCAGGTGCTCGGCGTTGTCCAGCACCACCAGGGTGGGCGCCCGCTCCCCCAGGCGGCGCAGCCACGCCCCGAGCTCCGACCCGTCCACACCGTCGGCTCCGTCGGGCGCGTCGAGGTCGACCGCGGCCGCGACCGCCGCGCACAGCCCGTCGGCGTCGCGCGCCGGCGCCAGCGCGACGAACACCGCGTGCGGCTCGCGGTGGGCTGCCCACCCGGCGAGCGTGGTCTTGCCGACGCCCGGCGGCCCCACCAGCGTGGTGAGCGGGTGGGGCTCCGCCAGCGCGGCCCGCTCCTCCACGCGGCCCACCCCGGGCCACCGCCTCGGCGGGGGCGGCGCGGCCCCGTCCGGCTGAACCAGGCGATACCCTTCCCCGAACGTGGACAACAGCGCGCTGGGGCTCCGAGGGTCGAGCTCGAGCTTGGCCCGCAGGCGATAGATCGCCACGTCGAGCACCGAGCGGTCGACCGCCGGGCCGAGCCCGAGCCCACGCTCGAGCGCGTCGCGCGCGACCGGGGCGCCGTCCCCCCGCGCGAGCATCCCCAGGAGCTGGCACTCCCGCTCGGTCAACCGGACGGCGCGACCGCCGATCGTCCCGCGGCCGCCGAGCAGCTCGACCTCGCCCCCCGGCACTCGGACCGCCCGCTCGGACATCCGCCGAGGATACTACTGGCAGGTCGTGCCGGCGCACACCATCGACACGTCGTCGCCGAAGTACAGCGTCGCGCCGCCGAGGTACACGTCGCCGTTCGGGTTGTCGTCGGCGCCCACCCCGAAGTCGGACGACGTCGCGATGAGCGTGCCAGTGGAGGCCAGGTGCACGCCGCCGCCCTGTGCGCCCCAGTTCCGAACCACCGCAGACCGGGTCATCGTGAAGGTCGACGCGGTCGAGACGTGCACGCCGCCGCCGTCCCAGGCCTCCGAGTCCTCGATCGACGAGTCCACCAGTTCGACCGACGCGCCGAGCAGGTACAGCGCGCCGCCTTGGCCGGTGGCGGTGGGGGAGGTGCCCTGGTTCGCCGCGAAGGTGGTGCGCTCGATCCGCGCGTCGGTCGAGCTCAGGAACATCGCGCCGCCGTAGAGCGCGCGGTTGTCCTCGAAGGTGGAGTCGCTCACCACCAGCGTCCCGCTGTTCATGTACAACGCACCCCCGTCGAGGCCTTCACCGCCGGCCACGTACGCCTCGCGGATCGTGAGCGCGATGTCGCCGGCAGTCGCGTCGATGAGCCCGGCGCCCCAGCCGACCGTGCTGGTGTACGTGCTCACCATCGACATCCGCTCCAACGTCAGTGAGGTGCCGGCGGAGACGGTGAAGAACCGGGTCCCCTGGGTGGTCAGGCGGGTGAGGTCCACCCCGCGACCGCGCAGGGTGACATCCTCGGTCACGCTCCAGCCGCCGTAGAACTCACCCTCACACAGGTCCAACACCGTGCCGGGCGCCGATGCGAGCAGCGCCGAGGTCAGGTCGGTGAACCGCGTCATCCCGTCGGACGACACGATGAACCCGGGCGGGCACTCGGCCGGGCCGGCGTGGTCGAGCCCCCACGTGAGCAGGGCGTCGAACGCGGCGCGGTCGACGAACGGGACCGCCGCCAGCTCCGCGAGGGTGGCGTACGGGCTGTCGTCCGCGGTGCCCGCGACGCCGTCCGGGCCGACGCGACCCTCGAACACGTCGCACGCCGCGAGGTCGCCGAGCCCGATCGGACCGTCGAGCTGGGCGTGGGTCGCGGTGTTCGCCACCTCGAGGATCAGCTCGGCGTCGGGGGTGCCGTCGAGGTACCCGAACACCTCGCCCGCCCACTGGTCCTGAGCGTACGCGAGCATCGCGTTCATCGCCGCCTCGCCGACCCCGGGGACGGCGTCGACCTCGACGATCGACGGGAACGGTGTGTCGTCGACGGTGCCGTCGACCTCGTCCGGCCCGGACCGCGCCGCGACCAGGTTCACCGCTGCGGTGTGGTTGAGCGGCACCTCGTCGTCGAGCTCGGTCAGGGTCAGCTCGTTCGCCGCGCGCACGATCAGCGCCGCTTCGGGGGAGCCGGCGTCGTAGCGGGCGTTCCCGCCGACCTCCCCGGGGGACAGGTACCGCGGGGTGCAGCTGGCGAGGGAGACGAGGGTGAGGACGGGTCGCATCGGCGCTCCACGGGTTGGCGACGCCGAACGAGCTCGCGTCGCGGTCCTCGGGTACCCGCGCCGTCCGGGTGGAGCCCGGGGTCGTTAGGTCTCGATACAACCCGCCGATCGGTCGCTCACAAGATCTCTTCGAGCGCGCTCTTCCAGCTGTACGACCCGGCTTGTTTGCCGGTGATCCCGCTGTTCGCGGGGTCGATGTCGATCACCAGCGTCGAGCCGTCCTTCGACGCGTGGGTCCCGCCGCTCGACCAGCGGCACGAAACCGCCTTCAGCGACTGCACCGCGCGTTTGCCCGCGTCGGTCGCGCACACCGCCGACAGCGTGCCGGTGGCCTGCAGGCACGCCGACTCGGTGCGGTCGGTGAGGGGATCGAACGCCGCGTACGTGGACTTGTCGAACGCCCCGGTCAACGTGGAGCCACACGCGCGGTTCACCTCCGCGATCTTCGTACCCAGGGCGGCCGCGTACTCGGCCCACCCGTTCTGCTGCGCGACGGTCTCTCCCGCCGCCGCGGTCCGACCCACCACGAACCACCACACCATCGGGGCCTCCAGTACCCGGAGCGTCACCCCGAGGGCCCGCGGACGCGATGTCACGCCGACATCACTCGGGCGCGCCGTGGCGACCGGCGCCCGCGGCGAACCGCCGCGCGCCGGCGATCGCGTCGTCGAGCACGGCGAGCCCACCCTGGAGCTCGCGATCCAAGTCGGCCGCCGACGCCGCCCACGCCGAGGCCCGGTCGGCCCGCAGGGTGGCCTGGGGGAACCGGGCGAGCTCGTGCGCGAGCGCTTCGGCGGCCTCGCGCGCGGTGCCCGTGGGCACCACCCGGTTCGCCAGGCCGATCGCGAGCGCCTCGTCGGCGTACACCGGCCGCCCGGTGAGGATCAGGTCGAGCGCGCGCGACAGCCCGATCAAGCGCGGCAGCCGCACCGTGCCGCCGTCGATCAACGGCACGCCCCACCGGCGGCAGAACACGCCCAGGACAGCGTCCTGCTCGACCACCCGCAGGTCGCACCACGCCGCCAGCTCGAGCCCGCCGGCGACCGCGTGCCCGGCGATCGCAGCGATCACCGGCTTACCGAGCGCCATCCGGGTCGGTCCCATCGGCCCGTCACCGTCGGGGGCGACCCGGTTCACCCGCGCCGGATCGTGCGCCAGCGCGCCGAGGTCGGCGCCGGCGCAGAACGTGCCGCCGCGCCCCCACAGCACCGCCACGGATTGGGCGGGGTCGGCGTCGAACGCGCGGAACGCGTCGGCCAGGGCCTCGGCGGTGGGCCGATCGACGGCGTTGCGCACCGCCGGTCGGTCGAGGATCACCGTGGTGACCGGACCGTCACGCACGACTTCGACGGGACAGGAGCCCGCCGAGCGATCGTCGTCGACCATCAGGCCTGGCAGGCCTGCAGCATCGACTGGACCTCGCCGAGCCACTGCGACAGTCGGATCGGTTTCCACAACACCCGCGCGCCCACCCGCTGCGCCCGCGCCTCGACCGAAGGCGTGGCCTGGCCGGTGAACAGGATCGAGGGGACGTGGGGGTACCGCTTGCGCAGAGACTCCAGGAACTCGAGCCCGGTGCGGCCTCCGAGGCGGTGGTCCACACACACCAGCGACAGTTGGTCGGCGTCGAGCGCCGCGAGCTTCTGCTCTGCGTCCTCTACCGAGGTCGAGGCCACCGCCCGGTACCCCGGCAGCGACAACCCGATCGCGTCGGACAGGACGGACACGAGGTCCTCCTCATCGTCGACCAGCAAGATGACAGCTTCCACGGGTTTTCCCACCAAGTCGGGTTCGGGTGACGTGCCAAGGTGTACCACGGCACAACCTGGGTTGCACCTCGGGTGTCACCACTGCGCACCGCGGCCGGATCCACAGCCCGAAAGTGGAGGTCCGCGCGTCGCCGGTCGGCCGCCGGTTCGGCGCGGGTGACCCCGTACTCGATCCCGGACGGGGATACGATCTTCACAGGAGACCGATGAACCCCGCTCGCTACGTGTCCCTGACCGACTTCGCGACGACGTTTCACGAGGGGGGCAGCGCGTTGCCCTCGTGGGTCCACCCCGACGCCGCCGCCCCAGCGGTGCTCGACACCCTCGGGCTGCGGACCCGGATGGAGGACGTGCTCGACACCGTGGTGGCGCTGCAGCGCGCCGAGTGGCTACACGACGGCGTGTACGCGGGCCCCACCGCGATGCCGAGCGTGTACCGCGACGTGCTGCACGCCGCGCGCACGCTGAAGATCGCGGTGCCCCCTGCGATCCTCGCCGGCTCGGGGCTGAAGGCCCAGGGGGCGTTCGGGACCGACGGGCGCGCGTTCCTGTACCTGTCGACGTTCTTCTTCGACCCGGCGTCCGACGGCGAGCGGAAGTTCATGGCCGGGCGCCTGTGTGGGTTGATCGCCGCGCGCCAGGTGACCGCGTCCACCCTGTACGCGCTGCTGGTCGACCACCACGGGATCCGGGAGATGGCCCGCAAGGCGGTCGGCCCGATGCTCGAGGTGGTGCTCGCGCCCCTGTCGATGGGGGTGCGCCTCGCGCTGTCGCGCTGGCACCGCGCGGCGGAGATCTCCGCCGATCGCGCGGGGTTGTTGTGTTGCGGCGACCTCGAGGCGGCGGGGCGCGCGATGCTCCGCCAGTCGCTCGGTCGAACCCCCGACGTGGGCGTGGCGGCGTACCTCGAGCAGCTGAAGGCGAGCCGCACCGCGTCGAACCCGGGCAAGTGGACCGAGCTGCTGGCCGACCAGCCGTTCACCCACAAGCGGCTCCAAGCCCTCGACCTGTTCGCGCGGTCCGAGGTGTACGCCGACTGGACCGGCGAGCCGGTGGCCGATCCGCTGTCGCGCGCCGAGCTCGACGCGCAGACGAGCCGCCTGTTGGGGGTGTCGTGACCCCGCCCACCTCGCGCAGCCCGGAGCGGCTGATTCAAGAGGCGCTCGAGGGCGCCGGAGACCCCGCGGGCGCGTTCCTGTGGCGGCGTGTGTGCCGCGATCTGGACGGAGACCTGCGGATCGGGGTGATCTCGCGCGACGAGGCGGTCACCGCGCGGACGATCCGCGCGCTCGCCACGCTCGAGCGGGTGGAGTGGGTGCCGCTCCGGCTCGAGCCGCACGGTGAAGGCCTGCGGCCCACGTTGGGCGCGGTCGACCGCCTGCTGTCGGTGCACGCGCTGGTGTGGGCGACCCCGGCCCCGTCGGCGGCGGGTGCGGAGGAGCGCCACGCGATGGCAGCGCTGGTCGAGGCCGGGGC
>JBEBJC010000586.1:0-5498 GCA_040080105.1 Myxococcota bacterium | reverse complement strand
CATCCGGCACCACCGCCGGACCGGTGGACGGCGCGGTCGACGCCGAGAACAGCACTGCCAGCGCCACCGCCACCGCGATCACCACCGCCCCGATCCCGAACGCCCGACTGCGGCTGGTCATCCGCGCTCCTGCTCCCCGGCCGACCCGGCCGGCTCCTCCAGGTACTTCAGGAACGGCCGCCGCGCGAACGCGCGCGCCATGTCCGGCGACAGCGACGAGCCGAAGTCGCGCGCCAGCTCGACCCCGACCGACCGGTGGGTGCGCTGCTCCTCCCCCTCGGTCAGGTGCGCCATCAACGCGCGGGCCTCGAGCGACAACAGCCGGAACCCACGCGACCCCGCGGTCTGCAGCACCGTACGGGTCTGCCGCCGCGCGCCCTCGCGGTCGTCGAGCGCGAGCAGCGCCAGCGCCAGCGCCAGCTGCACCTGGGTCCGCCGCGGCACCGGCACGTCGCCGATCGACGCCTCGGCCTTCTCCACCAGCGCGCGCGCCGCCGCCGGATCGGTCGCCGCCTCTGCCCGCGCGAGGTGCGCCTGCAGCACCGGCAGGTACCTCTCCGGGTCGCGCCGCAGCACCATCTCGACCCCGCGCAGCCCGTGTTGCAGCGCGAGCGGGACCTGGCCGCGCTCGAGCTCGAGCTGGGTCAGCCCGACCAGGCACGCGAGGATCTCCTCGGGCAGGTCGATCTCGGTCGCGAGCGCGAGCGCTTGGTGCAGCCCGGCCTCGGACTCGTCGTACAGCCCGAGGTCGAGCGCCGCCATGCTCATCGCCCGGCTCGCCGCGGTCCACCCGAGCTTGTAGTCGATCTCGCGCGCGAGCTCGACCGCGACGTGCGCGCGCTGCCGCGCCTGCACCGGCTCCCCCTGCCAGGTGAGCAGCTCGGCGATGTTCGCCAGCGCCAGGCACCGGGGGCGCTTCAGCCGCAGCTCGCGGAAGATCCCCTCCGCCTCGGTGAGCCCGCTGGTGGCGGCGGCGAGGTGCCCGCGGGTGGCCTGCGCGGCGGTCAACGCGAGCAACAGCTCCGCGCGACGCTCCCCGAGCGCGGTCCCCTGCGCGACCAGCAGCCCCTCCGACGCCAGCCGCTCGCACTCGTCGAGGTTCCCCTCGGCCCACGCGAGCGCCGCCATCCCGTGCAGCGCCTCGGCGACGCCCTCGCGGAAGTGCAGCCGGCGGCTCGCCTCGAGCGCCTGCTCGGCGAACGCGCGGCTGTCGTCGTGCCGCCCCCGCCGCCGCAGCACCACCGCGAGCTTCAGCCGCGCCTCGCACGCGCCCTTCGCGTCGCCGTCTTCTTCGGCGAGCGCCAACACCGCGCGGTACGTCGTCTCGGCCTCGAGCCACTCCGCCTTGACGTACAACACGTTCGCCCGCACCGACAGCAGGTCGCGCCGGTACGCGCGGAAGTCCCCCGGGGGGAGGTCGGCCATCGCCGAGTCCTCCAGCGTGCCGGCCTTGTCGGTCAGCTCCCACGCCTCCTGCACCAGGCTGCGGTCGACGTTGCGCTTCGCCGCCGCCACCAGGTACCGGTACGCCCGGCCGGCGTCGCCCGCCTGGCGGTAGTGCTCGCCCACGATCTCGAGCGCGCCGGGGTTGTTCGCGTAGTGCAGCTCGAGGGACGCCGCGACCTTCCGGTGCAGCCAGCTCCGCCGCTCCGGATCGAGGTCGCGGTACACCACGTCGGCGAACTTCCGGTGGGTGACCTGGTGCAGCACCACCTCGGCCGACCGGCGCTCGCGCACGATGCCGGCGACCAGGAGCCGGTCGAGGCAGTCGAGGACCACGTCCTCCTCCTCGTCGAGCACGTCGAGCAACACGTCGAGGTCGACCTCGCGACCCGCAACCGCCAGCACCTCCAGCACCCGCCGATCCTGGCGCTGCACCGCGTCGAGGCGGGCCTTCATCATCTGGCGCACCCCGATCGGGATCTCGAGGTGGCCGGTGGCGATCTCGTCGTCGCTCACGGTGAGCACGTGGCGCCCGTCGGGCTCCTTGCGGATCACCCCCTGCGCGAACAGCGAGCGCAGGAACTCGGTGACGAACGTCGCGTTGCCTTCGGTCTCCTTGTGCAGCCGCTGCGCGAGCACCCGCGCCCCGACGGTGTCGCCCACCAGCCCGAACAACATCTGCGCGAGGTCCTCGCGCGACAGCGCGCCGACCTCGACCTGCTGCGGTTCGAGCCCGAGCCCCTCCCCGGTGGCGAACGCGTCGGCCGCCGGGTTCGCCTTCGGGCGGAGCGAGGTGACGATCGACAGGGCGTGCTGGTCGTTGCCCACGAGCGTCCGCACGAGGAACGACAGCAGGTGCAGCTCGCGCGCCTGCGCCTCGTGCAGGTCGTCGAGCACGAGCACCCGCGGGCCGTCTTCCAGCGCGAGCCCCAACGCCTCCCGCGCCACGTCGTACAGGCCTTGTCGCGCGTCCTTCGCCGCCCGCTCCGCCGCGTCGCCGGCCACGAACGCGTCGAGGTCGACCGTGAGCGACTTCGGGGCCCGGTTGCCGAGCTCCGCCAGCACCTCGCGCACGATCTTGGTCGACACCGAGAACACCGGCGCGTCGCGGGCGAACTCCTCCCGGTGCAGCGGTAGCCCGAGGTTCCGCGCTCGCTCGACCGCGGTGAGCAGCAGGCGGGACTTGCCGCTGCCGTCGTCGCCCTCGAGCACGAGCACCCCGCCCCGGCGGGCGGTCAGCGCCGACACCGCGTCGCCGATCGCCTCGATCTCGAGGTCCCGGCCCACGAGCGGCGGCTCCCACCCGTCGGCCTCGGACGGCGGCGGCTGGCGCTCCTCGGCCTCGAGCCGGTACAAGATCTCCTGCGCCGACTGGTACCGGTCGCGCGGCGCCTTCTGCAGCAGCCGCCGGCAGATCTCGTCGAGGTGCTCCGGGATCTCGCGGTTCACGTCGCGCGGGGCCGGGGCCGGGCGGTCCCGGTGCAGCGCGAGGTACCCGGCCATGTCGTTCGCCACGAACGGGCGCTTGCCGGTGAGCATCGCGAACAGGATCACGCCCAGGCTGTACAGGTCGGACCGGTGGTCGATCGGGTTGCCGGTGATCTGCTCGGGGCTCGCGTACGCCCAGGTGCCGACCAGCGTGGTCGACAGGTGCGGGTCCTGCGACGGGTCGAGGTCCTTGACGATGCCGAAGTCGGTGAGCTTGCACACCCCTTCGCGGTTGATCAGCACGTTCGACGGCTTGAGGTCGCGGTGCACGAGCCCGCGGCGGTGGATCGACGACAGCGCGCGGCACAGGTCGATCAGGATCTCCTCGACCCGACGCCACCGCCGCTCGGGCTCCCAGGTGCGGAAGCTGCGGATCAACGAGTGCAGGTCAGGCCCGTCGACGTACTCCATCGCGATGAACGGGTGACCGTGCAGGTCGCCGTACGTCTCGACCCGGATCACGTTCGCGTGGTGGATCCGCGACAGCGCGCGGAACTCGCGCCGGAACCGGACCAGCCCGGTCTTGAACCGGCTCTTGCGCAACACCTTGAGCGCGACCAGGTTCCCGGCCGGGTCTTTCGCGAGCAGCACCCGCGCCATCCCGCCCGAGCCGATCTCCCGCATGAACACGTACCCGCCGATCCGAGCTCCGGGCTTGAGGATCAGTCCGCCCACTTCGAGGGGCTCGTCGGCTTCCGGCTTCGGGGTGTCGCTCACTTCTCCACCCTAGCCCTTCGCTCGACCGGACGACAGGGGCTACGCTGGAGCGGTCGCACGGGACACATCGGTGATCGGTCTGGGAGACTACGAGCTCGGGGAACGGGTCGCCTCCGGCGGGATGGCCGAGGTGTGGTCCGCGACCCACGTGCCGACCGAGTCGCAGGTGGCGGTGAAGCTGGCGATCGACCACGACCCGCGGCTCGCGAGCGCGATCCACGCCGAGGCCACCGCGATGGCGATGTTGCGCTCGCCGCGGGTGGTGCGGATCCACGAGGTCGGCGTGGTGAGCCCGAGCCAGCACCAGAGCTCCGGCGGCAAGCTGCGCGACGGCGCCCCGTGGATCGCGATGGAGTGGCTGCCGGGCGGCACGCTGGCCGAGGTCGACCGGGTCCGCAGCTGGCCCGACCTGCAGTTCGCGCTGCTCGACGTGCTGCAGGCGCTCGCGCACGCCCACGCCCACGGGCTCGTGCACCGCGACGTGAAGCCGGCGAACGTGTTGGTGGAGCGCGAAGGGCCGCTGCGGGTGAAGCTCGCCGACTTCGGGATCACCTTCGCCCGCCGCCGGTTCCTCGAGGGGCGCGCCGACGCGCCGACCACCGCGCTCACCCCGATGTTCGCGGCGCCCGAGCAGCTCGGGCCCCACCTGGTCCGCCAGGGGCCGTGGACCGACCTGTACCAGCTCGGGAGCCTCGCGTGGTCGCTGGTGTCGGGGGGGCCGCCGTTCGGCAGCGTGGCCGATCCGCGGGCGGCGGCGCGCGGCCACCTGAAGGCGCCGGTCCCGCCGCTGCGGCCGCGGTTCCAGGTCCCGCCCGAGCTGCAGGGGTGGGTCGAGCGGCTGATGGAGAAGCAGCCAGCGGACCGGTTCCCCACCGCGGCCGACGCCGCCGAGGCCCTGCGGGCGCTCGACCCGATGCCGGCGGCTCAGCGTCGGGCCGCCCCGCCGGCGGTCGGGCAGCGGATCGTGGGGGCGGCGCTCGCCTCGCTCCGCACGCCCCAGCTGGTGGGACGCGCGGCGGAGCTCGCGGCGCTTCGAGCGGCGGCCGAGCGGGTCCGGTCCACCGGTGTGCCGCGGATCGTGCTGGTGCGAGGCCCGGCCGGGGTCGGCACCACCGCGCTGGTCGGGTCGGCGACGCTGACCGCCGAGGAGCGCGGCGAGATCGTGTGCGTGCGCGCGGGCGAGACCACCGGGGCTTCGGGCGGGCTCGCGCAGCTGTGCTCGGCCGCGCTCGGCGAGGCGTCGGGCGACGTCGACCGGATCGAGCTCGCGCTGCAGAGCCGGCCCGCGGTCCCCCCGTTCCGCGAGCCGCTGTCGGCGCTGCTCGAGCAGCGGCTCGAAGACCGAGCCGAGCGGTTCGAGGTCACCGCCGAGCTGTTGAAGTGGCGCGCCGACCGGCTGCTGGTGTTGTGGATCGACCCGCCGCACGGCGGCGGCGAGCTGGTCCCGTTCGCCGAGTGGCTGCGGATGACCCGCAAGGTCCCGGCGCTGGTGGTGATCAGCGCCGCGGACGAGCACCTGGCCGAGCATCCTCAGGTGGTGGCCGCCGCCGACCAGGTGATCGCGCTCGGGCCGCTCGAGCCGCCGGCGATGCTCGAGCTGGTGGCGGACCTCGGGACGGTCGACACCGCGACCGCCGCCCGGATCGCGGCGCGGTCGGCCGGCCAGCCCGCGGTGGCGGTGGAGCTCGTGCGCGACCTGTTGCTGAAGGGCGCCGTGGCCGACGAGCCCGTGTTGCAGGGGATCGACGGGCCGCTGCCCGACCGAGACCGGTGGGAGGCGCGGCGCCAGGGGGTGGCGGCGGCCTACCCCGGGGCGGTGCCGGCGCTGGAGGTGGCGGCGGCGCTCGGTC
>JBEBJC010000585.1:0-5498 GCA_040080105.1 Myxococcota bacterium | reverse complement strand
GCACCGGCGCGGGCGGCGGATCGAGCACCCACCACCCACCCACCAGGACGACCAGCAGCAGCAGCGTGACCCCGAACACCAGCGGGACGAGCCCGCCCAACACCAGCAGCGCCGGCCCGGTCATGCTGGAGGTGGGCCGGGTGGGCTGGGACCTCGGCTCGTTCGGATCGTGGGAACGGTCGATCCGCGACGCGTTCGGGGCGGGCGTCCGGTCCCCTTCGAACCTCCGCAGCTGCTCCTCGATCGCCGTCGGCACCACCAGGCGACCGTGGTCGAGGCGAAGGGGGCCGGAGTCGGCGGCGATGCCGCGCAGCTCGAGCTCACACACCCGAAGCGCTCGACCGAACTCCACCATCGACGCGAACCGGTCCTCGGGTCGCTTCGCGACACATTGCAGCGTCACCCACTCGAGCGTGGCCGGGACCTGGACCGACGGGTTCGCTGCGGCGAACGACAGCGGCTGGGTGGTCACGTGACGGGTGAGCGCGGCGACCGGGTTCGCCGAACCGAACAACCCGCTCGCGGTCACCATCTTGTACAGGATCGCGCCGAGGCTGTAGATGTCCGACCGCGGCGTCAGCGGCTGCTCCAGGATCTGCTCGGGCGACATGTACCCCGGCGACCCGTACACGACGCCGGCCTCGGTCGGGAGCTCGGCGGCGCTGTGCAGGTCCTTCACGATCCCGAAGTCCAACACCTTCACGAACTCGCGCCCTTCGGCGTGGCGGGTGACGATCAGGTTGTCGGGCTTCAGGTCGCGGTGGACCAACCCCGCGCCGTGCGCCTCCGCGAGCGACGCGCACACCTGCATCACCAGCGTGACCGCCCGCAGCGGATCGAGGGGGCCCTCCTCGCGCAACAGCGCGGTGAGCGTGCGGCCCTCGAGGTACTCCATCGCGATGAAGTACACGTCGTCTGCCGTCTTTCCGTAGTCGTAGATCCGCACCGTGTTCGGGTGGGTCAGGCGGGAGCACAACTTCGCCTCGCGGAAGAACCGCTCGCGCCACCGCTCCTGCGTGTCGGGGGCGCCGCGCGGATCGTCCTCGGCGAGGACGTTGAGCACCTTGATCGCGACGACCCGGTCGAGGCCCTGCTGCTCGGCGACGTAGACGCGGCCCATCCCGCCGGTGGCGATCCGGCGGACGATTTTGTATCGCCCCTCGAGCACCCTCCCCACGAGAGGGTCCCCTCCGGCGACCGCGGCGACGGTCGGCTGTTCCTCTTCCATCCCCGGCTGTCCAGGCACCGGCTCGGCGTTCGACCGAAAAACCGGGCCCGGCGACGATAGCACGTTCAAGGCGCCCCAGGACCCGGCGTTGCCCCGCCAGCGGCCGCCGCGCCCGCCGGCGCGTCCTTCACGTGGGCGTCGAACCACGACAGCTGCTCGGCCAGGACGTGCTCGACCGACTCCCGCGCCAGGTACGCGTGGCCCTCGGCGGGCAACATCACCAGCCGGGCGGTGCCCCCGGTGCCGCGGATGGCCTCGAACATCCGCTCGGACTGCAGCGGCACGGTCCCGGGGTTCTCGTCGATGGCCCCGTGGATGATGAGCACCGGCTCGTCGATCTGAGGCGCGTACATCACCGGCGACATCCGGAGGTAGCTCTGGTCGGCCTCCCACAGCGTGCGCATCTCGCTCTGGTACCCGAACGGTCGGATCGTGTGGTTGTACGCGCCGCTCCTCGCGATGCCGGCCCGAAACAGATCCGAGTGTGCGAGTAGCGTCATCGTCATCAGCCCGCCGTGGCTGTGCCCGATCACCCCGACCCGGGCGGGATCGGTGACCCCCAGGGCGACCGCTTGATCGACCGCGGCCTGGGCGTCGTCGACCAGCTGCTCCACGAACGTGTCGTACGCGGTCTTCGGGTCGCCCAGCACCGGCATGGTGGTGTTGTGCAACACCGCGTAGCCCCGCAAGAGGAAGAACAGGTGCGTGGGCCCGACCAGCCGGTCGAACGTCCGCTCCGAGCCCGAGATCTGGCCCGCGGTCCCCGGGTCGGAGAACTCGCGCGGGTACGCGTACAACACGGTCGGCAGGCGGGTGCCCTCCTGGTACCCCGGAGGCAGGTACAACGTGAACGACAGCGGGACGCCGTCCTTCCGCTGATACGTCACGATCTTCTTCGTGATCCCCCGGATCTGCGGGGTCGGATCCTCGAACGCGGTCACCGGACGCGACGCGCGGGCGAACATCGCCTCCCCGACCGGCGGCGCCGCCACCCGCGCGCCGAGGGTCAGCAGGTGGACGTTGGGCACCTCGGTGGGCGACTGCCGCCGCACGAGCAGCGTGGCGTGCTTCGGGTCGCCGAACGCCACCGGCGACTCGAACACGTCGGGCGCGCTGCGGAACAGGCGCTCGACCCGCCCGGTGCGCAGCGAGCGCCGATCGACGAACGGGCGGTCTCCCGCGGGCGATCCGCCTGCGCCGGCGAAGTACACCCAGTCACCCTGCTGCTCCACCACCCAGCCGCCGTCGGGCAACGGGCGAAACATCGGCGACCCGGGGTCGGCGTACCGCTCGTTGTCGGACAGGTCGAACCACGCAGCGGCCGACGACGCGCCGCGGTCGAGGTTCACCGTCCACACGTGGCGCCAGCGGCGCTCCCACTCGCTCTGCTCGACGATCGCCAGGCCGCGCTCCCCGGTGGAGATGCCCTCCACCCGGTGCGCCGCCAACATCACCACCGATGGCGCGCGGCTGAACGGGGCCGCCTGCTGCATCACCTGGTCTCGGTGCGCGACCTTCTGCTGCGGATCGCCGCCGTCGAGCGCCTCCACCCACAGCAACGTGGCCTTCGCGGTCGGCCGCCACCCGATGTCCCGCGGACCGACCGGGACGCCATGGATCGGCACCTGTTCGGCGGTCGGGAGCGCGGCCACGGTCGCCACCTTGGTCCCGTCGACCCGCCAGACCTCCACGTCGTGTGCGAACCGCCACCACGCGACCCGGTGGGACCACGGCCGGCGCATCCGCTCCACCAGCAGGTACTGCCCGTCGGGAGAGGCCGACACGTCACCGAACACGTCGGGCGCGCCCACGGCTCGGGTCACCCCGGACGTCACGTCGACGATCGCGATCTCGGAGGTGGCGAAGTGGTCGAACCGGGCGTCGTCGTGCGCGGTCTGCAGCAGGTCGCGCGCCTCGTAGGTGCTGCTGGCGACGTCGCCGTCCGACGAGCGCACCAGCGGCCCGTCGGGCACGGCAGGCGGCGACGGCTCTGGCCCGCGCCCCGCCGGCACCCGCTTGATCAGCAGGTGCTCTTGGTCGGGCATCCAGTCCACCGCCGACCCCAGCAACGGAGACAGGGCGACGTCGCGGATCTCCGTCGCGTGGCCCTGCAGGTCGATCACCCACAAGCCCAGGTGGTCGGCGGTGACGGTCACCAATGCGAGGCGCTCCCCATCGGCCGACCACTCGGTGTCGGTGATGCGAGCCCCGTCGGGCAGCGCGACCGGGACCTCCTTGCCGTCGGCCACCCGGAGCAACCGCGGCCCGACCTCGACCGACGGGGTGTGGAACCCGTTGGTGCGCGGATCGACCCGCACGCCTGCCAGCGCGGCCATCGGCGCCGCCCGATCGGCGATCGGAGGGTACCGGACCGGGGTGGACAACAGCAGCCACTGTCCGGTCGGGCTCGGGCGGACCACCGGCAGCTCGGGCGCGTTCAACACCGCCGCCACCTCCGGCGGGGGCTCGAGGTACGGCGTACCCGCGCGGGAGACGCCTGCGATCGCGATCAGGAAGGCCAAACCCACACCTCCAGGGTCCCGTCAAGTAACCCGGCACGAAGGACCGATACTTTACGGTTGTTAATTCCACTCGAAGAATCGACGCCGGTCGACCGAGCGCGGGCATGTTCTTTCGTGACTCACCCGGCGCGCGTCGGGACTGGAGATGTCATGAGACGCCGAGACGTTCTGGCAGCGGGCGCATCGACCGCCGCGCTCTCTCTGTTGCCGAAGCGCGCGTTCGCCTCGTGGGGCGACGCGCCTGAGACCGCCACCGACCTGCTCCTCGGACCCGGGACCCGCGCCGAGCGGTGCCTCGAGGTCTACCTCTACGGCGGGATCCCGACGTACCACTCGTTCTACGCAGTCCCGGAGTACGGCACTCCGAACGATCCCGACCCGGCGCTGCAGAACACGCAGTACTACCAGTTCGCAACGGACAAGGCGTCGGTGTGGGGCGGCGACTGCGGCAAGGGCAGCAACCCGGCCGGGTGGCTGACCCCGTTCGCGACCGACGCGCTCGGCAAGACGGTGAACTTCACCCCGATGGTGGCCGCGCTCCTGGCGCGCCCCGACGTGCTCGCGCGGACCCGCGTGCTGGTGACCCGCCACGACTTCGGCCCGCACGAGGTCGCCATCCCGTACATGCTCACCGGGTCGCGCCTCGGGAGCCCGCGGATGGCCGGCCTCGGCGCCCACGTGCAGCGGTACTGGCACGACCGCGACACCAGCGGTCGCCTGGTGCCGTTCAGCTACGTGTTCTCGCCCGAGGGGGACACCCTGACCAGCGCCGCCTCGGTGGTCGGTCAGCACCCGGGCTCCGCGCGCCCGCTGCACATCCAGGTGTCCACCGACACCGACGTGGGCACGCTCGTCGGGCGGAAGTACCTCGGCAACGCCACCGGCAAGGTCGACGCCCTGCTCGACCACTACGCGAAGTCGTCCGACGCGCGGTACGCCGACCTCACCGGGGCGCGCCTGCGCAGCCGCGGGGTCGACGACCACCAGTTCGCGATCGCGTCGCTGATCAACGCGCCGAACCTGCAGTCGGTGCTCACGCCCGAGCTGTTCGTGCCGTCGAGCAGCCTGACCTGCGGGTTCAACAACGTGTCCGACGTGTCGGCGATGACGATCGACGCGGCGGTGTCGCTGCTCACCCACCCGAGCACGCCGGCGAAGTACGTCAACGTGGTCGAAGGCGGAAACACCGCGTTCGGATCGCTGTCGTACGACCTGCACACCACGCTGGTCGACACCGGCACCAAGAACCTGCAGCACGTGCTGCAGCGGCTGTGTGACCAGATCAACGAGCCGGGCGAGGGAGACCCCGCGAAGCTCGACATCGAGGACACGCTGGTCGTGATCACCGCCGACTTCGGCCGCGCGCCGGTCCCACAAGGCGGCGGCAACGGGTCCGACCACTTCCCGTTCGGGTTCGTGTCGATCCTGATCGGCGGCCCGGTCCAGCAAGGCGTGACCGGCGCCCTCGGCAAGGACGGCTACGCCGCCGAGTGGGTGCAGAGCTCCGAGATCCGCGCCGCAGCGCTCGCCGCGCTCGGCATCTACCCGTTCACCGCCCAATCGTTCGCGGTCGGCGACATCACCGGCGCCGAGACCGAAGCCGACGGGCTCGCCTGGCTCAACGAATACGTCCTCGGGAGGGCGCCATGATCGCCGTTCTTTCACTCATCGCCTGCAACCCCGAGGGGCAACAGCACCCGGGGACCCACCCGACCGAGCCTCCGCCGGGCACGACCCCGACCGAGCCC
>JBEBJC010000584.1:0-5503 GCA_040080105.1 Myxococcota bacterium | reverse complement strand
GGCCCTCTCCCCCGCGGCGGGGGAGAGGGGGAGTGGCTGTGAGGCTCCCGGGCTCCCCCTCAACCAGCCTCGCCCGCGGCGGGGGGCTCACGGAACGGTGAAGTTCAGCCGAAACCAGGCCTCGCCCAGGTTCGTACAGGTCGAGGTCCACCAGATCCACTGCGCGCCCTCCGCGTACAGCGGGTCGGGGGCCGCGCCCCACAGGCTCGTGTCGGCGCACACCTCGGGCGCCTTCCAGCTCGAGTCGTCGAACCCCACGTCGGTCCACCCGGCGGGGGGCGGGGCGTCGGCGATCGTCCAGTGGTCGACGCCGCTGGTGAACGTGGTCGCGCCCTCCACCTGCACCGCCGCGATCACCCCGGAGATCGCGAGCGCGGTGTCGGTCGCGTAGATCGCCAGCGTGTGGTTCCCACACGGCAGCTCCCAGGTGAATGTGTCGAGCACGTTCCACGCGCCGGCCCCGGGGCCGGTGAAGCTCACCCCGTCGATCCACGCCTGCCACGCGTCGTCGGCGGTCAGCGTGAGCCCGACCGTCTGGCTGTACCCGTCACACGGGTCGGGGCTCGAGCCGGTGACCGGCACCGCGGCGACCGGCGTGTCGGGGTCGTCCGATCCGATCTCGATCGCCCCGGCGAAGCTGCCGGGCCGGTTCGGCGCGAACTGCACCACGAGCTCGGTCGCGGCCCCCGGGTCGAGGGTGGCCGGCAGCGCGCCCAGCGCGCCGGCGTCGACCAGGGACAGCTCGGGATCCGCCGACGTCCACCCGAGGTCCGACACGTGCAGCGGCGCGCCGCCCACGTTCTGCACCGTGACCGTGGCGGTGACCACCGCGCCGAACGGCTGGTCGCCGAACGACACGCTCTCGGGTGACACCGCGAGGTCCGGATCGGGCAGGTGGCCCACCACCGGCACCCCGACCACCGGGCGGTCCGGGTCGTTCGACCCGATCTCGAGCACGTCGTCGAGCGGCTGGGTGAGCGGCGACCACATCAGGTCGATCGCGGTCGACGTGCCGGGGGTGAGCTCGGCCTCGTAGGTCGACAGCGCGAGCGTGCCGGAGCCGAGCGCCAGCGCCACCTCGGACAGCGCGAGCGTGTCGGTGCCGATGTTCTGCACCGTGACGGTGGCGAACGCCGAGGCGCCGGGGGTGACCACCCCGAAGTCGACCGCCGCGGGCTCGACCGCGATCGCCGGCGCAGGGGCGGTCGCGGGGGTCACCGGCTTCTGGAACGTGTTCTCGATGCAGCCGACGAGGAGGAGGAGCATCGGCGCACCGTAATCGAGCGTCGTCGGCGGCGCCGGTCAGAACACCTCGGGGCACCACGGCTGCGCGTCGGCGGCGAACGCGCGGTCGGCGAGGGCGATCGCTCCGGGGCGCACCTCCTCGACCCGCCCGGCCTCGGCCAGGCGACGGAGCGAGAACCCCCCGAGGTACACGGAGCCGAGCGCGTCGACCCCGAGCCGCAGGTCGGGGGAGGCGTCGGTCCGCGCGGCGACGCCGTCCGCGAGCCGCCATCGACCGGTGTTCCAGCGGCAGAACGGGTCGTCGACCTCGAACACCACCGGGTCGTGGGGGGCATACCCACGGGCGGACAGGGCGGCCCCCACGTCCACCAGGCGCACCCACACCCCGTCGGCGAGCGACATCGCCAGCCGGCGCGGCTCGGCCACCAGCAGGGTCAGCGGGTGGTCGACCGGCAGCAGGCTCGCCTCGATCCGCGCGACCCAGTCGAGGTCGAGCGCGAACCGCCACGCGGCGCGGGTGGCCTCGGGCGACACCCCCATCACCTCGACCACCACCGCCGCGCCCACGCTCACGTGGCGCTCGAGCTGCTGGCGCACGCGGTACAGCGCGTACCCCACCGGGCGTCCGTCGTGGTCCTCGAACAGCGCGCGGTTCAGCACCCCCGCGCCCCCTCGACGGGCCGGGTTGTCGTGCAGCCGCCGGTTCGCCCACCACGCGGTCGACCGCGAGGTCATGCCCGGGCGCTGCCGGTACACGGCGTCGTACACCACCGGGAACGCCGCGAGCGCCTCCTCGTGGCTCACCAGGCGGGCGCGGAACGGGGAGGGCAGGTCGAGCGCGAACCGGGTGCGCTCGCGCGGCACCGCGATCTCCGCCGCGAGCGACGCCAGGCCGTAGCCGAACCGGCCGTAGATCGTGGACTCCGACGCCCACAGCCACGCGACCGGCTCGCCCCTGGCGTGCAGGTCGTCGAGCTGGGCTCGCATCAGCGCGGTGAGCACGCCCTGGCGCCGGTGGGTGGGCGCGACCCCCACCGCGGTGACCCCGGAGGAGGCCACGTCGCGGCCGTGGGGCAGCGAGCACCGGAACGGGAACCCGCCCGCGCCGCCCACACAGGTCGCGCCTTCCCACGCGCCGAACATCCGATCGGGCGGGTGGAACGAGGCGAACCGCTCCATGTCCTCGAGGCTCGGCTCACCCCCGAAGTAGTGCCACACCACCATCGCGCGGCGCAGCTCGGCCACGTCGGCGCACGGGCGGATCTCCATCAGATCCTCCCCCACAGCGACAGCGGGCCGACCCACCCGAACGGCGGGGCCGGGGCCGGGCGACCGTGGTCGAGCACGTCGCGCAGCACGGGCAGCACGCCGCTCGTGACCGCGTGCGCGAACCGGGCCCCGATCTCGGCGGTCGCGAGGGCCGGGTGCCCGGTGTACCCGGGGAACGGATCGAGCTCGAGCCACCCGAGGCCGTATGCGGCGACCCGCATCTCCTCGCGCAGGCGGCCGCGCGCGCCGGCGGACATCCACCGCAGCGGGGCCCACGGGCGCACCGGACCACACGGCGCGAGGGTCTTGTGGACCGCCGACACCGAGTCGGGGCACCAGTGCAACATCAGGCTGGTCTCGAGCAGCCCCGCGTGGAAGTCCTCGGTGAGGCCGGCCCGGACCTCGGCCCGCACCTCCGGCGGAACCAGCGCCGCGACCTCGTCGAACAGCGGGTGCTGGCTGCCCATCACCCGGGTCACCTCCTGGAACGGCGCCACCGCCCGCAGGCCGCGCCGCTCGCACCACCGGACCGCCTCGGCCAGCGCGAGGTTGTGCAGCGGGGCCCCGTGGAACGTGGTCAGCGCCACCGCCCGCGCCCCGAGCGCGTGTAGACCCTCGACTGCCCGCAGCGCCGCGTCCCGCACCTCCCCGTACGACGAGGCCCGCGTGCCGGGCCCGTGGGTCGGGTCGACCCCCACTTCGAGGTCGGGCCACACCGCCGGCGCGCCCGGCAGGCCGAGCTCGCGGTGCAGCACGTCGATCCACGCCCGGGCCTGGAGGTGGTCGGTGCGCAGCGGCAGGTGCGGGCCGTGGTACTCGACCGGGTTCACCGGCACCCACACCAGCGGGGCCGAGCGCACCTGGTCGACGAGCGCGTGGTGGGGGAGGTTCGCGAGCGACGTGTGGGTCATCGCCCAGGTTTCACTCGGCGCAGAGCCGGCGTCCACCCGCCGTTCACCGCTGCTGCGAGCGCCGGGGTCAGCGCCCGGCGAGCCGCGCGAACAGCTGGTCTACCTCCCCGATCGTGGCGACGAAGTCCACCAGCTCGTCGACCTCCGACTCGTCCAGCCCGAGGTCGTGCAGCGCGTCGAGCGGCAACCCGGACGGGAAGTCGGCCCGCAGGCGCGCCTTCACCTTCGACAGCAGCGGACGGACCTCGCGCGCCAGCGCCTGCACCGCGTCGACCTCGTCGTCGAGCTCGAGCGACTCGTCGTCGTCGCCCTCGTCGGTCGCGAGTGACGCCCCGCCGACCTCGGCGTACCCCTTCCCGACCTTCTCCGCGACGAGCTTCGCGACCTCGCGCGCGGCCGCCGCGTCCGAGCCCGCGTCCTTGGTCTTCGACTGGCCGTCGGTGCCGATCCGCCCCCAGGTGGTGGTGAAGGTCGGGCCCGACTGCTCGACCTCCCAGAACTTGCTCGAACCGTCTTCGGTGAACTCGAACCTGCGCCGCTCCATCCCCGCCCCCGTGACCGCGGGCGCGACGCCCGCCGTGCGAACCTCCGCCGCCGGAGCCGGCGCGCGCGGCCGGATCGCCGGCGCGTCGATCCGCAGCCCCACGTACGACGGGAACCGCGGCACCCCGTCGCGCGACAACTCCTGGTACCGGTAGGTGACGGTCGCGCCCACCGGCGGCGGGTCGCCCCGCTCGGCGTCCGACAGCCCGGTGCCCACGTTGAACCGCACGCCGTCGGCGTTCTCGACCCACAGCGACCCGAGGCGTCCCTTGTGCCGACCCGCGCCGGGCTCGTGCCCGATCACCACCGCCTCGGCGTCGAAGAACGTCTTGACCTTCAGCAGCGTCGACGAACGCCCGACCTCGTACCGCGACCCGGGCTTGCGCAACATCAGGCCCTCGCCGCCCAGCTGCTCGACCCGCAGGAGCTCGTCGCGCAGGTGCTCGATCCCGTCACACGGCGCGTGGGGGTGCGGGCGAGCGTACGGGGTGTGCGCGCCGAGGGCGGCGGCGACGTGCTCGAGCCGAGCCTCGAACGGGGCGTCGTGTGCGGGGGCGTCGAACACCACGAACGCGAGCTCCTTCCACCGGTCCCCGCCGTCGACCCGGCGCACGGTGCTCACGGTGTCCTGGAACCGCTTCCGCCCCGCCCACAGCTCCCCGTCGAGCGGGTGGTCGGGCAGCCCGGCGACGAACCACGCCGGGGCCACGAACCGGTTCCCGAGCCGGGACAGGAACTGGGTCCCGTCCCAGTACGCCCGCACGCCGTCGAGCTTCTCGCTCACCCACCACCCGGTGGGGTCGTGGGACTCGGGCCACCGCTCGGCCAACAGCACCGGCGGCGCCTTGCCCGGGTCGGCCTCGGCGGACGCGGCCCGCGGCGGCGGGGTGTACGACCCGAGCCGCTCGATCTCGGCCGCCTCACCCCGCAGCCGCTTGAGGTGCTTGCAGGTCCGCTTGTCGATCGGGGCGGACTGGTGCCGCCACGCGGGGCAGGTGCACGAGTACACGCCCCCGTCGTTGCGGAGCACGTACGGCGTGGCGCCCGAGCCCTTCACCTCGACCGAGTCGCCGTCCTCAAGATCGTCCACCGAGGCCTCGTGCATCCGCCCCCGGAGCGTATCACGCGTCGCCGGTCAGCTCGCCCGGGCGATCGCCGCGAGCGTCTCCTCCAGCGGGAGCCCGACCACGTTGGTGTACGAGCCGCGCAGCTCGGCCACGAGCCCGCCGCCGTGGCCCTGGATCCCGTACGCGCCGGCCTTGTCGTCGGCCTCGCCCGTGGCGAGGTACCGGGCGATCGTGGCTGCGTCGAGGGTGCGGAACCGCACCTCGGTGTGCACCGAGAACAGCTCCTCGGACTCGCCGCGGCGCACGCACACCCCGGTGGTGACCATGTGCCAGCCGCCCGACAGCGCCTCGAGGTGCGCCCGCGCCTCGGTGCGGGTGGCCGGCTTCTCGAACAGGCGCCCGTCCTGGTGCACCACCGTGTCGGCGGCGACCACGATCCGGTCGTCGCCGCCGTCCGCCGCGGCGGCC
>JBEBJC010000583.1:0-5507 GCA_040080105.1 Myxococcota bacterium | reverse complement strand
CCGCCCCCGGGTACGCAATGGGTCCTCCGTCTCCGATCCCCCCGCTCCCCCGCGCGGAACGTTATGTCCGCGGCGTCTCGGAGGGGCGGCATGCCGGCGATCGTGGAAGTGCGGAACGCGGTCAAGGAATACGCCCTCGGCAAGGTGGTCGTGCCGGCGTTGCTCGGGGTGGACCTCACCATCGACAAGGGCGAGTTCACCGTGATCGCCGGGCCGTCCGGCTCGGGGAAGACCACCCTGCTGAACCTGATCGGGTGCGTCGACGTCCCCACCCGCGGCGACGTGGTGGTCGACGGCCAGCACACCGCCCGCCTGTCCGACACCCAGCTGACCCGGCTGCGGCTGCACCGGATCGGCTTCATCTTCCAGAGCTTCAACCTCGTCAACGTGCTCGACGTGTACCAGAACGTCGAGCTGCCGCTGCTGCTCCAGGGCGGGCTGACCCACGCGGAGCGCGAGGGCCGGGTGAAGGGGCTGATCGAGCGGGTGGGGCTGCAGGAGCACCTCCGCCACCGCCCGAACGAGCTGTCGGGGGGACAACGCCAGCGGGTGGCGATCGCGCGCGCGCTGGTGAGCCGGCCCGCGCTGGTGCTCGCCGACGAGCCGACCGCGAACCTCGACTCCGCCACCGGCGCGGCGATCCTCGCGCTGATGCGCGAGCTCAACGAGGACGAGCACACGACCTTCCTGTTCTCGACCCACGACCCGGCGGTGATGCAGCACGCGCGGCGCCTGATCCGGCTGGTCGACGGGCGGCTCGCCCCGGCAGAGGCCTGAGGTGAGCGCAGCCCAGCTGATCCTCGTGCTCGCGTACCGCAGCCTGCTCGCCCACCGGGTGAAGTCGGCGGTGGTCGGCGGCCTGCTGCTGTTCGGGACGTTCGCGGTGGTGGTCGGCAACGCGCTGCTCGGCTCGATCGAGTCCGAGATGGAGCGGTCGCTCACCGGCTCGCTCGCGGGCCACCTGCAGCTGTACGCCGCCGACGCGAAGGACCCGCTCACCCTGTTCGGCGGGTTCGGGATGGGCTCGGCCGACGTGGGCGAGATCCCGGCGGTGGAGGGGATCCTGCCGGAGCTCCTCGCTCGCCCCGAGGTGCAGTCGGTGGTCCCGATGGGGATCACCACCGCCACCGTGTTCGGGCGGAACGACATCGACCAGGTGCTGTCCGACCTGCGCGACGCGGCGCGGACGGGCGAGGCGCCCGCGGTGCTGGTGGCGCGCCTGCGGCGGATCGTCGACGACCTGGCCACCGAGTCGGCCACCCAACAGGCGATCGGCCGCCCCGACGTGGTCGCGAAGACCCGCGAGGCGCTCGACCAGGTGTCGGCGCCCGCGTTCTGGACCGCGTTCGACCCCGGGGCCGAGCCGGGGGCCGCGCTCGCCGCGCTCGACACCCTCGACGCGAAGGTGGCGCCGCTCGCCAGTGACGGGCGGGTGTTGTACCTGCGGGTGGTCGGCACCGACCCGGACCAGTTCGCCACCACGTTCCCGCGGTTCCACGTGGTCGAGGGCAAGCCGATCCCCCCGGGCAAGCCCGGGTTCCTGTTCAGCCACCGCACGTACGAGGAGCTGGTGAAGAACCCGGTGGCGGCCGAGCTCGATCGGCTGCTCACCGAGGTCCGGGTGAACGGGAAGTCGATCGCGGACGACCCGCTGTTGCAGCAGCGGGTGGCCCGCAACGCCAACCAGTACCGCCGGATCTCGTTCCAGCTCGAGCCCGACGAAGCGGTCGCGGTCGAGGAGTGGCTGCGCCGGCTGCTGCCCGGTGAGGCCGACGGCGACGACCTCGACGCGCTGCTGCGCGCGTTCCTCACGGTGGACGACGCCACGATCGAAGGCCGGGTGGCCGCGTTCTACGAGCAGCTCGCCCCGAAGATCGACCTGTACGCGGTCCCTGTCGGGTCGACCATCACCCTGCGCGGGTTCACCCGCTCCGGGTACATGAAGGCGGTCGAGGTGCCGGTGTACGGCACGTACGAGTTCACCGGGCTCGAAGACGCGGGGTTGCAGACCGCGTCGAACCTGGTGGACCTGGTCACGTTCCGCGAGCTGTACGGCAAGATGAGCGACCGCGACCGGGGTGAGCTCGACGCGATCCGGGCGTCGGTCGGGGTCGCCGACGTGTCGCGCGCCGACGCCGAAGCCGCGCTGTTCGGGGGCGGTGCGGTCGAGAGCGCGGCCACGGCGGTGGGATCGGTGAACGTCGACCTCGACGCGGTGGTCGCGCAAGACCCCTGGGCCAAACAGTACCCCAAGGAGGAGCTCGAGCGCGGACTGGCGCTGAACCTCGCGGTGGTGCTGAAGGATCCGAGCCGGCTCGAGGAGGCCCGGGCGGCGATCGCGCCGATCGCGGCGGCGCACGGGCTGCAGGTGATCGACTGGAAGGTCGCGGCGGGCACGCTCGGGCAGTTCGTCACCGTGATGCGCCTGGTCCTGGTGGTCGCGCTGTCGATCATCTTCCTGGTGGCGCTGATCATCGTGAACAACGCGATGGTGATGGCCACGCTCGACCGGGTGCCCGAGATCGGCACGCTGCGCGCGATCGGCGCCCAGCGGTCCACCGTGCTCGGGTTGTTCCTCGCCGAGACCACGATGCTCGGCCTGGTGGCCGGCGGGCTGGGGGCGGCCCTCGGGGTCGCGTTCGTGGCCTGGCTCGGCGTGGTCGGGATCCCGGCGCCGGCGCAGGTGCTGGTGGTGCTGTTCGGCGGTCCGCGGTTGTACCCGACCGTGGGCCTCGCCGACGTGGGGTTCGGGCTGATCACCATCACCGTGGTGGCGGTGGCGAGCACGTTGTACCCGGCGGTGATGGCCGCGCGGGTCCCGCCGATCGTGGCGATGCAGGGGCGTGACTAACGTGTCGAAGATCCTCGTCATCGCTCGGATCGCGCTGCGGAACCTCGTGCAGGCGCGCACCCGCACCGCGCTGCTCGGCTCGGCGATAGCGCTCGTCACCGGGATGTTGGTGTTGTTGCTGTCACTCGCGGGCGGCATCGAGGACAACCTGGTGCGATCGGCCACCACCCTGTCGGCCGGCCACGTCTCGGTCGCCGGGTTCTTCAAGGCGAAGCCCACCGACGCGTCGCCCGTGGTCACCGACGCCGCGCGGATCCGCGCGATCCTCGAGCGCGAGACCCCCGGGCTCGACTACATCGTCGACCGGCAGCGCGGATGGGCGAAGCTCGTGAGCCAGACCGGGTCGATGCAGTCCGGCCTGTCCGGGATCGATCTCGCGCAGGAGACCCGCCTGGTCGAGCAGCTCGAGCTCGCGCCCGAGCGGGAGTACGTCGAGGGCGGCGGCGACGCGACCCCCGGGTCGTTCCGCGACCTCGGCAAGCCGGGCGCGCTGGTGTTGTTCACCGCCCAGGCGCGCCGACTCGGGGTGCGGGTCGGCGACTCGGTCACCGTGACCACCGAGACCCGCGGCGGGCAGACGAACACGGTCGACCTGCTGGTGGTCGCGGTCGCGCGCGACGTGGGGCTGCTGTCGAACTTCGCCGTGTTCACCAACGGCGAGGACCTCAAGACGCTGTACCAGCTGAACCCCGACACCACCGGCGCGTTCTGGGTGTACCTGAAGGACATCGACCAGGCCGAGGCCGTGATGAACCACCTGCGCGAGGTGCTCGTCCGCGAGGGGTTCCCGGTGATGGACCACGTACCGGCGCCGTTCTTCTTCAAGTTCGACACCGTGTCGGGCGAGGACTGGACCGGCCAGAAGCTCGACCTCACGATCTGGCGCGACGAGGTGAGCTTCCTCACCTGGGTGCTCACCGCGTTCGACGCGGTCACGTTCTCGCTGTCGCTGGTGCTGGTGGCGATCATCGCGGTCGGGATCATGAACGCCCTGTTCAACGCGGTGCGCGAGCGCACCCGCGAGATCGGCACCCTGCGGGCGATCGGGATGCAGCGCCCCCAGGTGCTCGCGATGTTGCTGCTCGAGGCCCTGTTCTTGGGCGCGTTCGCCACGGTCGGCGGGGCGGCGGTCGGGATGGTGGTCGCCGCCGGGATCGACGCGGCGCACTGGAAGGTGCCGGTCGACGCGGTGCGGGCGATCTTGCTCGCCGACACGCTGCACCTGGTGATCCGCCCCGGGGCGGTCACCGCGGCGGTGGTCGCGCTGACCACGCTCACCGGCCTGTCCGCCGTGTGGCCGGCGATCCGCGCCGCGCGCATGCCCCCGGTCACCGCGATGGCCCACGCGGAGTGATCGCGGCCGAGACCGCGCCGACACCGCCGGTTCCCGGGCCGTGGATACGCTCGGACCAGGAGGTGCCGATGTGGGCGTGGCTGTGGCTCACCTCGGCCGCGTGGGCCGACCGCCCCGGGCGGGCTCCGTTCGACGTGACCACCGTGAGCGACCAGGCGCGGGCGAAGGCGTTGGTCACCCAAGCCGAGCGGGCGGAGGCCGAGGGTCGCCCCGCCGACGCCGCCGCGGCGTACGCGCGCGCGTGGGAGCTCGTGGGCCAGCCGCGCTTGCTGCTGTCGATGGCCGACGCGTACGAGGCCGCCGGCGATTGGACCCGCGCGCTCGACGCGCTCGACTGGTACCGGTCCCACGCGAGCCCGGCGGACCAGGCCGCGCTGCTGGCTCGGCGGCGCGCGATCGCGGCCCACGTCGTCGCCAGCGCCCAATGAGCCGGCCGAACGGTTAGGCACAGGGCGGAGGCGTCGATGCTCGCGGTGCTCTGGCTCGTGGTTCGGTCGGCGTTCGCGGCCCCCACCCCCGACGCGCTCGCCGGGATGTTGCGCACGATCGACGATCGGCAGCAGAACTCGGGCGACTGGACCAGCCTCGTGTACATCGAGCGCAAGGAGCAGGGGAAGAGCGACCTCGTGTACCAGGCGGTGATTTACCGCCGCGACGACACCGACAAGCTCGCGATCCTGTTCACCAAGCCCCAGGCCGAGGCCGGCAAGGGCTACCTGCGCGTCGACAACAACCTGTTCTTCTACGACCCCGCGGTCGGGAAGTGGGAGCGCCGGACCGAGCGGGAGCGGATCGGCGGCACCGACAGCAACCGCCAGGACTTCGACCAGTCGCGACTCGCCGAGGAGTACGACCCGGCGTACGTCGACGCGGCCACCCTGGGCGCGTACAAGGTCGACCACCTGAAGCTGACCGCGAAACCCGGCCTCGACGTGGCGTACCCCGCGGTGGAGCTGTGGCTGGACCAGGCGACGGGCAACATCCTGAAGCGGCAGGACTTCGCGCTGTCCGGCAAGCTGATGCGGACCACCTTCTACCCGCAGTGGAACAAGCTGTTCAGCGCGTCGAAGAACGCGGAGGTGTACTTCCCGAAGGAGATCCGCATCTTCGACGAGGTGCAGACCGGCAACTCCACCGTGGTGGTGATGCAGGAGGTCGACCTGAACACGCTCGACGACGCGATCTTCACCAAGGCGTACCTCGAGTCGAAGTCCCGCTGATGTGGTGGCTCCCCCTCTCCGCCTGGGCCCAGGATCCCCCCGCCGGACCCGTCCCTGCCGAGCCCCCGGCGGAGCTCCCGGT
>JBEBJC010000582.1:0-5520 GCA_040080105.1 Myxococcota bacterium | reverse complement strand
CGCCCCGCCGTTCAGGAGTCGTCCCGGTCGCACGCCCCCGCCGCCGACAGCCCAAACGTCACCGGGGCCGCTGCCCCACACCCCTCCAAAGGTCGATGCCCCGGGCATGGTGCTCAGCGTCACCCAACGCACGCCATCCCAGTGGAGCAACCTGGGCCCCAGTTGCTGATAACTGCCGTGGGTGGTGTCGACCCCGTTGCCCACGGCCCAGACATCGTTCGCGCCACTCCCCCACACTGCGAGGAGCGTCGTGTTCGCCGCGTCGGTCGGCGTCCCCGTCAACGTGTCAGCCCAGGTCAGACCGTCCCAGTGCCAGGCTCCTCGTCCGACCGCCCAGACATCGTGCGGACCAGTGCCCCAGACGGCAGAGAGGTCAAGCGCGCCCGACGACTGCTGGGCCCAACTCGTGCCATTCCAGTGCGCCACGCCCCCGGGACCAACGGCCCACACGTCGTTCGGCCCGCTGCCCCAGATTCCGTTGAACGCATTCATGGTGAGCCCGCTCGAACGCTCGACCCAGGCGCTGCCGTCCCAGTGAGCGATGCCATGCTGGGTGCTGTTCCCGTAGCCCACCGCCCACACATCATTGGGCCCGCTGCCCCAGACTCCGTTGGGCTGGGTCCAGGTGATCGACTGGAAACCATTCGACCGGTCGGCCCAGGCGGTGCCGTCCCAGTGCTGAAGCGTCTTGGCCCAACCCACGGCCCAGACGTCGCTCGGCGCGGTGCCCCAGAGCGCGGTGATGCCTTGAGGGGCCCCACTCGTCGGGAGGGCGGCCCACGCGGTGCCGTCCCAGTGCCGAATCGAGCTTCTACCGGCGGCCCACACATCGCTGGGCCCACTGCCCCAGACTGCCGCGAGGTCTTCAATCGGTCCCGAGGTTGACCGGTTGGCCCAGGTTCCGCCGTCCCAGTGCAGCAACGCCCCGCCACCGAGTGCCCAGACATCGGCTGGCCCGGTGCCGCCGACGGTCGAGAGGTTCTGGCTGGTCGTCGCCGGCTGGACGGCCCAGGCGCTGCCGTTCCAATGCACGACTGCGGTCGGGCCCACGACCCAGACGTCATCTGGTCCGCTTCCCCAGACACCAGTGAAATCATACATAGACGCCCCGATGCTGCTGGCCCCGTCGGCCCAGGCCAGGCCGTCCCAGTGCAGAATCGTCGAGCAGCTGGCGCCCACGCCCCCGCTCCCACAGGACACGGGCCTGGCTCCCACCGCCCATACATCGTTCGCGGCGCTGCCCCAGACACTCGTGAGGCGCTGCGTCGTGCCGCTCGGTCTCCCGCGCCACGGTGGCCGCTGCCTGCTGGTGGTTCGACTGCCACAGGCGATGTGCGCCGTCGAACGCCGCCGACTCGCGGGCCGCGGCGGTCGCGCGCGCCACCGCTTCGGGCTCGGGGCGCGGGACCGCCGGCGGCTCGGGGGCGCCCGCCGGCAGCTCCGGCAGCGCGGGCCGCTGGCCGAGGCTCTTGCGCGCGCCGTGCCACGAGGTGAGCCGCAGCTCGGCCTCGCGGGCGGCGTTCACCGCCTCGGTCGCCCGCTGGAGCTCGGCGTTCGCCTCGGCCCACCGCGCCTGCGCGATCTCGAACGACCCCTGGATCTGGGCCTGGAACGTCTGCAGCTGCTGCACGTACTGCATCCCGGCGAGCCACCCCGACCGCTGGCAGGTCGGGCACACCGAGGGGTCGCCGCCGTGGAACTGCTGCATCTGCGCCAGCGCCGTCTGCTGCTGGGCGAACGCCTGCTGGTACGCCTGGGTGGCCTGGGCGGCGGTCGCCTGCGCGAGCTGGTGTCGCGCCGCCGCCCCGCCGTGCACCGGATCGATCACCGGCTCCGCGCCGAGCTCGGCCGCGCGGCGGTCCCACGCCTGCTGCGCCGCCTCCGCCGCGGCGCGCACCGAGCCGTTCCCGGCCGTCCGATCGAACGCCGCCCACCGCTCGGCCGCGTCGAGCAGCGCCGGGTCGACCGCCCCGGCTTCGGGTCGGGGCTCACTCGTCGCCAGCCCGTCGAGCCGCTCCCGCGCCGACGCCAACCGCCCCGCGGCCTCGTCGCGGGCCTTGCGCGCGTCGCTCCGCAGGCTCATCACCTCCTTCTCGCCCAGCGTGGCCTCGCCCGGCTCGACCGGGAACCCCTGCTCGGCCATCACCCGCGCGACCTCGGCCCCCACGTCCATCTCGGGCAGGATCCGGGTCAGGATGTCGCGGAACGGGCGGGCGTTGCCCTCGACGAGCTTCACCCAGTCGAACGGGACGATCACCAGGCGCAGCACGTCGGTGTCGCGCCCGAGATCGCCGAGCGCCTCCGCGAACGCGGCCTCGGAGGTGAACGTCTGGGTGTCCTCCCCCATCGAGATCGATCGGCGCTGCGACGAGGGCGTGGCGCTGCGCCGAATCAACCGGCCCGAGTCGAGCAGCAGCTCGACCGTCACCTTGTCGAGCCCGTCGGAGATCGCCTCGGTCGGGAACTTCCCCCCGTGGGTGCGCCCCCACAGGCAGAACGTGATCGCCTCGAGCAAGAACGACTTGCCCGACTCCGACGGCCCGGTGACCAGCGTGCGGCCGGTCGGGTTGAAGTCGGCGGAGAACTCGCGGTGGGGGCCGAGGCCGGAGATCGTGAGGCGCTGGAGCATCGGGGTCCTCCGGAGCGCCCGATCTAATGGGTCTGCCGCGCCCAGGCTCGCGATCCGCCCGAGGACCCGATACGCTCGATCGCCCCATGGAAGCCCACGTCGACCCGCTGATCCGTACGTCGTTCCCGCACCCGATCGCCCACGCGTGGCACCGGGTGTCGCTCGCGACGTCGAGCGCGGACCGGATCAAGCGCCTGCTCGCGTGCCTCGAGGTGCTGGTGCGGGTCCAGTGCGCGCTGGCGCTGCCGGACTACCTGCGCGGCCCGCCGGACGAGTCGGTGGAGAAGACGCTCGAGCGGCTCGATCGGCCGTCACTGGGCCACTGGGTCCAGCTGCTCCGGTCGACGCTCCGCGCGATCGACGGTCGGGAGCTGCCGCCGTTCTCCCCCGAGGCCCAGCGGTGGTACCTCGCGAAGGGGCGGCCGACCGACGCGGCCAAGCGGCTCGACGAGCTGGTCGAGCTGCGCAACGACGAGGCGCACGGCCGGGTGCTGTCGGTGGCCGAGCAGGACGAGCGGGCGGAGGAGCTGCTGTCCCGGCTGCGGGTGGTGTTGTCCGACGCGGCGTACCTCGCGCGGTACCGCCCGTTCCGGGTGCTCACCTCGTCGCTGTCGCGCCGCGGCGGGTTCTCCGGGCGGGTGCAGTTCCTCGTCGGCACCGCCCCGCAGCCCGAGCCGGTGCGGGGCAGCTGGCCGTCGCGGCTGTTCGAGGAGTCGGTGTACGTCACCGACCCGACCGGCGCGTCGGTGCTCGAGGTCTCCCCGTTCCTGCAGGTGATCCACGACCCCGGTCCGAAGGAAGACCGCGTGTTCGTGGTGGCGGGCACGCACAAGGCGAAGAAGCTGGTGCTGAAGAACGACGCGACCGGCGCGACCGAGACCGTGTTGATCGGCAGCGAGGAGGGCGACGTCCCGCTCGACGCGTGGCTCGCGGCCCGCGCGACCCACACGCCGTGGCAGTCGAACGCGGGCGCGTCGGAGCACTTCGGCGCGGCGGAGAAGAGCGCGGTGGGCGAGGTGCTCGCCGGCCGGTTCGAGGTGCGGACGAAGCTCGGCGAAGGCGGGATGGCGTCGGTGTACCTCGTGTGGGATCAGTGGGACGAGGCGGAGTTCGCGCTGAAGGTCCTGCACCGCCAGCTCGCCGACGACGTGGCGTTCAAAGAGCGGTTCCGGCGCGAGGCCCGCACGATGAAGCGGCTGCGCCACCCGCACATCCTGGCGGTCGACGAGGCCGGCCAGCTCGAGGACGGCCGGCTGTACCTGAAGCTGCCCCTGCTGTCGGGCGGCACGTTGCAGGACCGCGTCCGCGCGGGGGCGAGCCCGCTGCCACAGGTGGAGAAGTGGGCGCTGCAGATGGCGAGCGCGCTCGAGTACCTACACGACAAGGGGGTGGTGCACCGCGACATCAAGCCGAGCAACTTCCTGCTCGACGGGGCGTCCGACGCGTTCCTCGCCGACTTCGGGATCGCGCTGCAGGGCGAGGAGGTGCGGCTGACCCGCACGCTCGAGCAGGTGGGCTCGATCGCGTACATGTCCCCGGAGCAGCGGCGCGGCGCGGCCGCCACCGCGAGCTCCGACGTGTACTCGCTCGGGGTCGTGCTGCACGAGCTCGTCACCGGGCGCGAGGGCGACGTGACGCCGGGCAAGGGGATCGCCGGCGCGCTCGGGGAGTTGGTGCGCGCGATGTGCGCCGACGAGGCGACCGATCGGCCGACCGCCGCGGAGGCGTGGCGGCGGCTCGGGGGAGCGCGTGCACCGGCGCAGGTCGACGCCCCCCGGGCCGCGCCGACGCCTGGCCCCGCGGTCGCGGAGCCCGCGCCGCTCGAACCGATCGAGGAGCTCGAGCGGATCGAGGCCGGGACGTTCGAGATGGCGCCGGGCCGGACCGTCACGTTGACCTGCGGCCTCGTGTCCGCGGCCGTGCGGGCCGACGAGTGGCGGGGCGACCGCGGAGGCAGCTGGTTCGACGCGGTCGCGTACTGCAACGCGCGCTCGCTCCGCGACGGGCTCGCGCCGGCGTACACCTTGTCCGAGCCGCGCCCGCGCAAACCCTACAGCATCGACGACATCGGCCGGATGTTGCGCGAGGTGGTGCCGTTCAAGCGGGTGCCGGCGATCCTGGCCGCGTTCGGCACCGAGACGCTGGCGGTGATGCAGTTCTCCCCCGAGCGGCTCACCGAGGTGCCCGGCATCGGGGAGAAGACCGCCGCGGAGTACGGCGCGAAGTGGGACCGCGACAAGTACTTCGTGCACGGGGTCACGCTCGACCGCGCCACCGCCGGCTGGCGCCTCCCGACCGAGGCGGAGTGGGTGCGGGGTTCGCGGAGCGAGCCGGGCGAGGACTGGGTGTGGTGCGCCGATCCGGGCCCCGCGTACCACCCGGCGCCGGCGGCGTTGGCGCCGGGCGAGCACACCGACCCGGCGACCGACGACGGGCCGCGGCGGCTGGTGCGCGGTCCGACCACCCGCCGGGCGGTGCCGCCTCACCAGCGTGAGCCGGGCGTGGGGCTCCGGGTCGTCCGGCGGGCCTAGCGAGCGTCCGGTTACCCCCCCTTCAGCAGCGCTCCGGTCGGCCGAACGTCGACCATGGTCGACCTCCCGCTCAGGGTGTGGATCGCACTCGCGTTCGCGGTCGTGCTCGGGCTCGGGGTGGCCACGCTGATGCTCTGGCTCCCGAGCCAGGTGCACGCGGTGGAGCTCGCGTGGTCCGAGCGCCGCGCCGTCGCGCTCGCGACTGCCGTGGGGGACTGCGCGGACGCGGGGCTGGACTTCGGCGACTCGGCGTTCGTGAGCGACAGCCTCGCGGAGATGCGCCGGTTCCCCGACGCCCGCTACGCGGTGGTGCTGGCCGAGGACGGCGCGCGGCTGGGGGCCTGGGGGGAGCCGCCGCCC
>JBEBJC010000581.1:0-5523 GCA_040080105.1 Myxococcota bacterium | reverse complement strand
GCGCGCCAAGAGCGGCACCGTCTCGGTGCGCGCCCGGCCCAAGCCCGACGGCAAGGAGATCGCCTCCCTGTCTGCCGGCGCGATCGTGCGCGACGGCCACCAGATGTGTGACGGCTCCGGGCGCGACCAGTGCGCCACCGTCGCGTGGGGCTACGAGGCGCTGGGGCTGCCGGTGTACACCCTGCGCGACGGCTGGGCCGAGATCGGGCTCGGCAAGGGAGGTGGCGCGCTCGAGCCGGCTGCCCGGTGCCGGAACCGCGGGTGGGTCGAGCTCGACCCGCCGATGGAGGTGTACACCGTCGAGGACCTGCTCGACGACCACGGGCTCACCCACACCCTCGACGGGTGGGACGGCCAGCTGTACGACCGGCCCGCCGGCACCCCGCGCGCGAGCGGGTTCACCGACCAGGTCGACTTCGAGCTGCGCGGGACCCGGACCGTCACCGGCGAGCTGTGGCTCGAGGTCGACCTGGTCGACGCCCACTGCGAGGGTGACAAGCGCAGCCGCGGCGCGGGGTGGATCCCCGCCGCCGATCCGCGCGGCACGCTGCAGGTGTGGTACTACACCGACTGCTGATCCGGTCAATACCGGGTGGCGAGCTCCGCGCCGAGCCGCCACGCCAGCGCCATCGCCGTGAGCTGGGGGTTCACCCCCGGGCTCGTCGGGTACAGCCCGGTGTCGCACACGTACAGGTCGTCTGCGTCGTACACCTTGCCCCACCCGTCGCACACCGCGCCCGCGTCCGGATTCTTGCCCATCGGGCTGCCCCCCATCACGTGGTTCGACGCCGTCGGCAGGTCCGTCGCCGCGAACCGGATCTGGCGCATCTCGGTCGCCGCGTCGCCCGGCGGCATCACCTCCGGCAGCCCGGTGACGCCCGGCAACACCTCGCGCGCGCCCGCCGCCGCGAACATCTCGCACAGCAGCGCGTTCGCCTCCCCGAGCCGCCGGACGTCGGCCTCACCGAACGTGTACGTCACGTCCGGGCGGCCGCCCGGCAGCGTGCGCACCTGGCCGAACGACGCGTCGCCCGACACCCAGCCGTCCCACACCGCCATGTTCGGCCACCGCTTCAGGTACCGCTTGAACTGCTTCGGGTTGCGCGGGAACCCGCGCGAGAACGTCGACGCGCTCGCCCACAGCGCCTCGAGCTTGATCCCGCGCTCGAGGTGCTCCGAGGTGTGCATCCCCTGGGTGGCGCCGAACCACGGGTTCACGTCCTCTTCGAACAGCCCCACCACGTAGCACGACGGGTGGAAGATCAGCCGGCTGCCGATCGCGTCCCGCCGGAACCCGCTGTTGCGCAGGATCGTGGGGCTGCCGATCGCGCCAGCGGACAAGATCGTACAGCCGGCGGTGATCCGCACCGGGTGGCCCCGCTCGTGGGTGTTCGGGTCGACCGTGGCGCCGATCACGCCCCGCACCTTGCCGTTCTCTACGATCAGCGAGTCCACGTGGACCGAGGCGTACACCTTCGCCCCGAGCTCGACCGCCTCGGGCAGGCCGCGCCGGTCCATCGACAACTTCGCCCCGTGAGGGCACCCGAGGATGCAGTGGCCCGAGCCCTTGCAGCCCTCCTCGAACCGGCGGATCGGCTCGCTCGACCACCCCAGCGTGTCACACGCCTCGCGGAACAGCTGGTTCCGCCGACCCTGCACCGACTCGTCGGCGGGCTTGACCCCGTAGAACTGCTCGACCGCGTCGTAGTGCGGGGCGAGCGCGTCCGCGCCGAGCTCGGTCAGGCCGAACTCCTCCTGCCACCGCTCCAGCGCCGACGGCATCGCGCGCATGCAGATCGCGCAGTTGAACACCGAGCCGCCGCCCACGGCGCGCACCTGCAGCGTGGGGAAGAACACGTTGCCCCGCACGGTGCGGGCGCCGCCGTCCCAGAAGTACCGCGACAGCGTGCGACCCATGTCGCCCGGGAAGTCCGCCGCGGTGGCCCGCGGGCCCGCCTCCACCACCGTGACCTTCCGGCCGGCGGCGGCGAGCTGGTACGCGAGCGTCGCGCCCGCTGGCCCCGACCCGACGATCAGGAACTCGGTGTCCTGCCGGATCGGAGCGTCATAGTCCGAGAACCCCAGGTACCGGTCGGCCGCTAGTTCAGATCGGGAGGGGTTTTTTTTTCACCAGCGCCGTCGTCGCCGATCAGGCGACCGATCGCGGGCGCCGCGGCCGGGATCACCTCGCCGACCTTGCGCGCCGCCGACTCGACCACGCCGCGCGCCAAGCTCACGATCGGGCCCTGCCGACCGTAGAACGCCGCCAGCGTGTCCTCGAACGAGCCGAGGAAGTACTGGAGGTCCTCCTCGCTCGACACCACCGGCGGCAGCACCTTGATCGCGTTGACCCCGGGGCCCGGGATCTGCGCCACGATCTTCTGCCGCTTGAACAGGTCGACGTGCACCGCGGCGGCGAACGCGCCCGGGTCGCCCGCCTGGAGCAGCTTCTGCTGCGCGAGCAGCGCCGGGTTCGCGCTGTCCTTGAAGTACACGGTCATCATCAGGCCCTTGCCGATCACCCGGTCGATGCAGTCGTACTTCCGCGCGATCTCGTGCATCCCGGCGAACAACATGTCGCCCCGCCACTTCGCCTCGGCCGGGGCGTCGATCTCCTCCATCACCTCGAGCGTGGTCAGCGCTGCGGCCATCGCGAGGTTGTTCTCGGCGAAGGTGGAGAAGTACACGAGGCCCGTGCCGAACCCGGTGTACACCCGGTCGTAGATGTTCTCGTTCACCAGCACCGCGCCGACCGGCACCTGGCCGCCGGACAACGTCTTCGACACGGTCATGATGTGCGGGCGCACGCCGATCTCGGGGCACACGAACCACGAGCCGGTGCGGCCGAGGCCACACTGGATCTCGTCGGCGATCATCACCACGCCGTGCTGCTCACACAGCGCCTCCGCCTCGCGGAGGTACGACACGTCGAGCACCTCGCCGGTCATCCCCTGCACCGGCTCGAAGATGAACCCGGCCACGTCGCCCATCTTCATCTCGCGCCGGAGCTGCGCGATGTCGTTGCGGCGGACGGGGGTGCAGGTCGGCATCGCCGGGTCAACGCCCTTGCGCATCGCCTCGAACCCACACAGGCTGATCGCGCCGTACGACCGGCCGTGGAACGCGCCGTCGACGTACAGGAACCGCCGCTTGCGCGTGACCTGGCGCGCGAACCGCACCGCCACCTCGGTCGACTCGGACCCGGCGTTGGCGAACACGACCTTGGTGAAGTGGCCGCCGCCGTGCTGCAGCAGCTTCTCCGCGACCATCCCGCCCATCGCCGAGGCGTTGACCACACACAGGTTCGGCATGTTCATCGACAACACGTCGATCAGCGCGCCGTTGATCTTCGGGTGGTTCCGCCCGAGGAAGTACACGCCGCCGCCCGCGAGGAAGTCGAGGTACCGCTCCCCGTTCGCGTCCCACAGGTATTGCCCCTCCGCCCGCACGAACGCCGTGTTCATGCCGCCGAGCTCGAACATCTTCGCGAGGCGCGGGTGTACGTGCCTCCGCGACAAGTTGTCGGCCGACGTGAGGAAGCTCTCGATGCGGTCCTTGAAGTCGCTCATGGGGTCGTTCTTCCTGCGCAAGACGGTGGTGCGCGCGGGCGCTGTGAGTTCAGATGCTGTCGTAGTCGCGGTCGTAGCCGAACGCCTGGAACGCGTTGCCCCACCAGTCGAACACGTCGTCGCGCGACCGCTGGTCGAGGGTCAGCTTGTTCCGCTTGTAGCCGGAGAGGCCCGCGACGTACTCGCGGAGCACCGGCTCGGCCCGGTCCCATCCCGGGTACCCGAACTGGGCGTAGATCCGCTCCACCGTCTCGAGCTCGTGGCCCACGAGGTCGCGGTACGCGAGCTCGACGTAGTTCCCCTCGGGGATCAGGTTGCGGTCCTCGATCACCCGGTCGAAGATCCGCTGCCCGAGCGCGAGCGTCTGCTGCTTGCGCACCAGGTCGGGGTCGGTGTCCGGCAGGTGGAAGAAGTTCTCCCAGTCGGTGTGCGACCGCATGTGCATCGTGCTGGCGAACACCTCGTACGGGTGCCGGTGGATGTGCACGAACTTCGCGTTGGGGAACATCTCGAGGATGATCCGGATCCGCGCGGTGTGGGTGCACGACTTCACCACCACCCGCTTGCCGCCGGTCTGCAGCATGATCTTCTTCACGAAGTACTTGAAGCCGTCCTTCCACTTCTCGCGCTCGGCCGTGCCGCACTCGATGAAGTCGATGTACTTCTCGTACCGGGCCGCCTCGTGCGGGAACATGAACGCGATGTACGGCGACAGCCCGGTGAGCTTCGCCAGCGCGATCTCGTCCTCCGCGGCCTCGTGCCACCCGTGCTTCACGTTGTCGTACGTGCGGGTGCCGGTCATCAGCCCGGAGGTGAGCCGGCTCATCAGGTTGTCGGTGGTCAGGAAGCAGGTCGGGAACACGACCTGGTACACCGTGCTGTACGTGTTGTCGGGCAGGCGGCCGAACAAGTTGTGCAGGTGGGTCGTGCCCGAACGCCAGTGCCCGATCACGAACAGCGGCTCGGGGTCGATCTCCATCGTGGCGAGCTGACGCGCGTACCGCATGTCCTCGAGCCGGCCCGCGATCGTGGTCGGCAGCGACATCCCGCCGACGAACGCCAGGCGGTGCAGGTACACCGGGTCGACCTTCCAGTTGTTCTTCGCGAGCAGCTGGACCCAATCCTGGGCCTCGATCCCGGTGATCAGCTGATCGGTGGACCAGCGCTTCTGGACTTGTGTACCCGCCGTCATTTGTTGGCCTCCCCGGCCGCTCGCCCGGACGTGTCCCGGGTGGTGGTTCCCGCGGCGCGCACCGGGGCGGGGCGATCCGAGCCGATCGCCTCGCACACGGGCTCGCTGTCGACGTACGCGAACGTGAACATGGCCCGGAGGGCCTCGTACATCATCCGCTGGCTGTAAGTGCTCGCTCGCTCCCACGACTCGAGGTACTCGGCCCGCTCCGCCGGCCGCGCGAGGGTGAACGCGGCGCGCGGGTGGCCCGACCACGCGGCGTACCCGTACTCGAACGTGTTCAGCAACGCCCGGAGCTGCCCGCGCGGGAGCGCCGGCATCGTGGAGATGTAGTCTTCGACCCACGCCACGACCGCGGCGTCGTCGGCGTCGATCGACAGCACCGAGTCACGCGGGAACATCGTCTGGCCGATCGCCAGCACGATGCGCTTCTCGTTGTCGGACAACCCCATCGCAGTCGGCTCCGGAGCAGCGCCCTGTATCGGTGTGGCGGGGCTCGGTGCAACTGAGCCCGTCCCGTGCGGATCTGCGCTCAGCCCTCGGCGAGGCCGTAATGGGCGAGCAGGCGATCGGCGTCGTCCTTCGGGAGGTTCGCGGCGAGTGATCGCGCGAGCCCCGCGGCGACCCGCGCGTGGCGATCGCGCACCGACGGGTCGTCGGCCACCGCGTGCAGCGCGAGGTGCGCGGCGAGCTGGAACGTGCGCATCCCGTTCGCCTCGGACAGCTGGAGCGCGCGCTGCAGCGTGGGGACCGCCTCCTCCC
>JBEBJC010000580.1:0-5536 GCA_040080105.1 Myxococcota bacterium | reverse complement strand
GGCCGGTTCACCGCGGGGGGCGCTGGAGGTGGCGTCGGGGACGGCGCCGGGGTCTCGACCGACGAGCACGCGAGGAGCCAGTGCAACATCGGGCAAGCTTAACCCGGGCGCCGCAGCGAGCGCAGCGCCTGCTCCCACCGCGCGAGCTCGGTGAGCATCGCGCGCGCGGCCGACTCGGCGGCCGGCTCGGGGGTGAACGTCCCATCGGGCCCGACGAACTTCTGGAAGAACGGCAAGCTGACCTGCTCGGGCACCGGCATCATCTTCAGGGTGGTCACGAGCTGCTTGGTCATCTGCGACGACCGGGTGCCCGCAGAGATCCCGCCGTAGCTCACGAACCCGACCGGCTTGTACGCCCACTCGTGCACCAGGTAGTCCAGCGCGTTGACCAGCGCCGGCGGCGTGCCGTAGTTGTACTCCGGGGTGACGAACACGAACGCGTCTGCGCGATCGACCGTCTGGCTCCACCGGATGGTGTGCGGGTGCTGGTACTTGCGCAGGCGGGGATGCTCCGGCTCGTCGAGCAGCGGCAACCCGATGTCGGCGAGGTCCACCGGGACGACCTCGAACCCGCCGTGGGCCCGCGCCTGGTCGGCGAACCACCGCGCGACCGAGGGCCCCTGCCGGCTCGGGCGGGTGCTGGTGATGACGACGTGCAGCTCGGGCATCGGGTCCTCCTGACCGGTCGTACCGTCCACGCGGGCCGAGGCCCAGCCCGCCCCGGGCAACAGTGTGGTGCCCGGCGCCGCTCGGTACCTCGATTCTGTAGCTGCAAGCAAAATTCTCCCAGGCGGGGTCCGGAGTTGTACACGATTGTCCAGTTTCGACCTGCACGAACTCTCGCCGTGAGCTCAAGTTGGCAATCCAGGGTCCGAAGTGGGGTCCGAGGTTCGAATGGCAGGCTCACGGTGGGGACTCGCAGGTGTGTTCGCGGTGCTGTTGCTGGGGTACGTCGCCGGGCAGCTCCTCCTCGCCGCTGCGGCCTGGCGCACCGCGGCCCACATCGGCATCGGCGGTGACCTGTACGGGCAGGTCGTGTTGGCCAAAGATCTGGTCGCGGACGTGCTGCCGCCGCCGGCGTACCTGGTGGAGACCCACCTGCTGGTGACCGAGGCGGTGTCGACCGGCGACCCCGCGCGTCGGCGCGACGACCTGACGCGGCTGGAGGGGCTTCGGCGGAGCTACGACGAGCGGCGGGTGTTCTGGCGCGGAGCCCTACCCGAGGGTCCGCTGCGGGAAGCGCTCGACGCCGCCGACGTCCCCGCGCGGCGATACCTCGCTCGGGTGGAAGGGGAGCTGCTCCCTGCGCTCGAGCGGGGCGACGATCCGGAGGCGCGCGCGCTGCTCCACGGGCCGCTGACCGACGACTACGTGGCGCACCGGACCGCGATCGACGCGGTGGTGGTGGCCGCCGACCAGTGGCTGCGCCAGACCACCGACGGGGCGATGTCGGCGCGGACCTGGGGACAGGTCACCTATGGCGCGCTGATGTTGTTGATCACCGCGGCCGGGTTCGTGTTGGCGGCGGCGTTCTCCACCGCGACCACCCGCCGGGTGAACCGCACGATCGACACCCTGGTGGCGGTCGCCGATCGCGACCTGCGGGTGACCGCGCCGGTCGACGGCGAGCGCGAGTTCCGCCAGCTGGGCGAGGCGCTCAACGCCACGCTCGAGCGGCTGCGGGAGGACCTGCTCGGGTACGGCGCCGGCGCCACCCACGTCGACGGGGCGGCGCGCGCGCTGCGCGAGCTCGGCCAGTCACTGGTCGCCGCCGCGACCCGCAACGCCGACCAGGCCTCGGTGCTGCACGACCACGCGTCGGACGTGTTCGGCCACATGCAGTCGATGGCGGCGGCGACCGAGCAGATGAGCGCCACGATCCTCGAGATCTCGCGGTCGAGCGCGGAGGCGGCCCGGGTCGCGAGTGACGCCGTCACCACCTCCGACGGCGCGAGCGTCTCGGTGGAGCGCCTCGACCGTTCGAGCGGCGAGGTGGGCGAGGTGGTGATGGCGATCCGGTCGATCGCGGAGAAGACGAACCTGCTCGCGCTGAACGCCGCGATCGAGGCGGCCCGCGCCGGCGCGGCCGGGAAGGGGTTCGCGGTGGTCGCGAACGAGGTCAAGGACCTGGCGCGCCAGACCACGCGCGCGACCGAGGAGATCGTGGGCCGGATCGAGGCGATCCAGTCGGACAGCCGGTCGACGATCGACGCGATCGGGCGGATCCGTGGGGTGATCGGCCGGGTGCACGAGCTGCAGAGCTCGATCTCGACCGCGGTGGATCAGCAGAGCGCCGCCACGAACGAGATCGCCCGGTCGGTGGCGCGCATCGCGTCGTCGAGCTCCGGGATGACCGAGGCCGCCGAAGACAGCCTGCTGGGCGCCCGCGAGCTGCAGCACGGCTCTTCGACGCTCGAGCGCGCGAGTGAGGAGCTGTCGGCGCTCGCCCAGGGCGTGCGCGACCGCGCCAGCGGCTGGCGCACCGAGGCGGCTCACTACTGAGGCGACTCGGCCACCAGCTGCGCCACCAAAGTGTGGCCGAGCCACCCCTCGTACCGGTCGGGTGACCAGCCGGCGACCCCCACCAGGCTGCGGTACAGCTCGCGGTTCGTGAGCGCCCACAACACCCGGCGCGCCTCGTCGAGCGACAGCTGCGCCGACAGCCGGCCGGCGTGGTGGAGCCGCTCCACCCGCTCCCGCTGCATCTCGTACCGGGTCTGCTCGAACTGGTGCTCGATCTGCGCCAGCGACGGCGCGAACGCGGACGCGCCGCGGAGCAGGCCCAGCTGCTCGTGCTCGCCCTCGTACACCGCGCGGGCGACGCTCGCGGTGAGCCGGATCGCCTCGACCGGGTCCGGCTCGGCGTCGAGACGGGCCCTGGCCGCCTCGAACCGCGGGCCGAACAGCGCCGCCCGCATCAGCTCCGCCAGCAGGCCCTCCTTCGACCCGAACGCGGCGTACACGGTCGACGCGGCCACCCCCGCGAGGGCGGCGATCTCGGCGACGGTGACCCGGTCGATCCCCCGCTGCGAGAACGACCCGTGTGCGGCGGTGAGGATCGCCCGCCGCCGCTCGCTCGCCTGGCGGGCCCGGAGCTCGGAGTGGTAGTGGCGGGTCTTCATTTCGGATAGAGTCTACTCCATCCAATTTCGTGGAGCCCGTGATGACCTGGTCCCGTGTCGCGTCGGGGGCCGCCGCCGCGTCGGCCGCCGCGCTGCTCGCGCTGCACTTCGTGTCGCCCGAGTTCGATCCCGCGTGGCGGATGGTCAGCGAGTACGCCAACGGCGGCTACGGCTGGCTGCTGACCGTGTTCTTCCTCGGCTGGGCCGCGAGCTCGTGGGCGATCGCGGTGGCGCTGTGGTCGAGCGGCTCGTGGGTCGTTCGGGTCGGCGCGGCGCTGGTGGCGCTGTCCGGGGTCGGGGAGCTGATGGGCGGCCTGTTCGACGTGAACCACCCGTGGCACGGCGCGGCGTTCGCCCTCGGCGTGCCCACGCTCGCGCTCGGAGCGCCGATCGTGGGGATCGCGCTCGCGGTGCGGGATCGGGCGCCGCTGCTGGGCGTCGCGTCGCAGGCCCCGTGGATCTCGGTCGGGCTGATGGCGGGCTCGTTCGCGTTGGTGATGTCGTCGGCGCAGGCGGCGGGCGTCGCGCTCACCCCGGGCGAGCCGTGGGGCGAGGTCCCGCCGGGCGTCACCGCGGTGATGGGCTGGGCGAACCGGCTGCTGGTGGCGTCCTACCTCGGCTGGACCGCGCTGGTGGCGCGGCACCTCGGAGCCCGCGGCGCGTAGTCGCTATCGGGCGCGGCGCACCGCGGCGGCCCCGAGCTCGACCGCGAACCACACGAACGGCGCGCCGTGCAGCGCCAGGTCGACCCAGTCCATCGGGGCCATCCCGACCGCCCCGCCGAAGATCCACCGCAGCTTCCCGAGCACGTGCATCTCGGGGTAGATCGGCGCGATCCCGATGGTGAGGCACGCGATCCCCGCGAGCACCAGCCGCCGGGTGGGAGAGGACAAGATCTCGGTCACAGGGCAGCTCCGGGGACGAAGTACACCGACTCGTCGTAGTCCCCGTACCCCCCGACCACCAGGTCGGCGAACCCGTCGAGGTCGAGGTCGACCGCGGTGAGTGACCCCGAGAACCCGCTGGGGCCTTCGAGCACGACCGACGCCTCGGGGGAGCCCGCCGCCACCTCCGCCGCGTCGAACCCGTACAGCTGCCCGTCGGTGGGCGCGCCGACCCACAGCCGCGCGTCGGCGAACGCGAGCGTGCCGCCGAAGCAGCTCCCGACCGGACCCACCGGGCCCGGTAGGGCGGCGGCGGCGAGCTCGTCGTTGCCGGGTGTGGTGATGGCCGCTCCGACCACCGCCACCCGCGCGTCGGCGGAGAACCCGAGCGCCAGGTCGTCGGTCCCGTCGCCGTCGAGGTCCGCGGCCAGGACCGGCGCCGGCCCACAGGCGCCCGTGGGGACGGTGGACGCGCCCGCCACCACCCCGTCGAGCGCGAACTGCGTGTCGTCGCCCTCGTACGTGCCTTGGAGGCCGGGTTCGAGCAGGTACACCCGCTGGACGTCGTACAGGTCCCCTTGGGTGCCGAACGCGACCGCGACCTCCCCGTCGCCGTCGAAGTCCACCGCGCCGAGGGTCCCGCCGCCGGAGGCGCCCTGGTCGGCCTCGTGCACCCGGACCCACGCGCGCGCGACGGTCCGGGCGTCGTTCGCTCCCCCGCCGAGCGCGGACCAGTCGAACACCGCCGCGCCCGCCACCAGGTCGCCGCCGTACCGCAGCGAACCGAGCAGGGCCGGGCCCCCGCCGGCGTCGGCCACCAGCGCCACGGTGTCGCCGAACCGGTCGTACCCGGCGTGACACACCTCGGTCACGGTTACCCCGTCCGACAGCGGCGCGCCGGACAACACCGCGACCACCCCGCCGCCGGCGGAGGTGGGCACTCCGACCGGCAGCTCGTCCCAGCCGTCTCCGGTCACGTCGAGGCCAGCGCCGGCCTTCGCGACCGCGAACGCCGAGTCGTACAGCGGCCCGAGGCAGGTCCCGTGGGGCGCGGCGACCGGCGCCATCACCTCGGCGAACGTGGCGCCGACCGGCTCGAACGCGCCCACCGCCGCCGGCGCGGACACGAGCCAGTTGCGCGACAGCGACACCTCCGGCGCCGCGTCCGAGTCGGCGTACACCGGGGCGCCCGCGTACCACCCTTCGAGCGCGGACGCCGCGACGTCTCCCACCTCGACCACCACGGGTGGGTCGGCGTCGGCGTCGGCGTCGGAATCGGTGTCGGAGTCGGTGTCGGCGTCGGAATCGGTGTCGGCGTCGGCGTCGGCGTCGGCGGCGCGCGGCCGGGCCGGGAACTCGGGGACACACGCGAGCCAGCCGAGGATCACCGGAGCCCCCACGCGACGCCGCCGACGGTGAGGACGCCGCCCGCGGCGACGAACCCGAGCCCGACGTTGCGCAGCACGACCGCGTCCTCGAACCGCTCGAGCTCGCGGTCGTACGCGCCGGGGTCGAGCGCGTGCTCCACCG
>JBEBJC010000579.1:0-5537 GCA_040080105.1 Myxococcota bacterium | reverse complement strand
GCTGCAGGTCGCGCTGGCCCGCGTCGTCGACCAGCGCGTACCGGAACACCCGGTCCGCCTCGGTCGCGTCCGGACCGAGCGCGGGGGTCGCGTCGGCCGGCCACCCGAGCGACGACCGGTCCCGCCGTGGGAGCGCCTCCGCCACCCGCTCGCGCGCCCACGATCCGTCGACGCCGTCGGCGAACGTGACCGTCACCGTCGACCGGCCGAGCGACGAGCGCCCGCGGACCGAGGTGACCTCGGGCGTGCCCACCAGGCGCCGCGCGAGCGGCGAGGTGATCGAGGCGTCGACCTGCTCGGGCGACCTGCCGGTCCACCGGGTCGACACCACGACCTCGGGCGCCGGGCGGCGGGTGGAGGCGGAGACCCCGGCGCGCCCGGCTTCGATGCCGCCCCACGTGGCCAACGCGAGCACCGCGGCCGCGCCGGCCCACCGGCGGGCGGTCAGCGGAGCCCCCCGAGCCGCGCCTCGGCGTCGACCAGGAAGTTCGCGGCGGTGACGATCGACTCCCCCGGCGTGAGCCCCGACCGCACCTCGATCCACTCCCCTGCCCGCACGCCGAGCACGACCTCGCGAGGCTCGAACCGACCCTGCCCCAGGTCGACGTACACCCGATCGCGCTCGCCCGCGCGGATCACCGCCGACTCGGGCACCGCGAGCCGCTCGCCGAGCTCGACCTGCAGCCGCACGATCCCGCTCATCCCCGGCTTGAGCCGGAAGTCGGCGTTCCGGAGGTCGACCCGCGCGCGCAGCGTGTGGGTGACCGGGTCGAGCAGGGGCGCGAGCTGGGTGACGGTCCCGTCGAACGTGTCGCCCGGGTACGCCGGGACCTGCACCGCGGCGGCCTGACCGAGGTGGACGTGGTCGAGGTCGCTCTCGAACACCTGCACCCAGACCCAGATCCGCGAGTGGTCGGCGATGGTGCACACGCTCTGGTCGGCGGCGACCTCGGACCCGGCCGACCCCAGCCGCCACGAGATGTGGCCGGTGGCGGGCGCGGTCACCCGGGTCCGGGCCCCGTCGGCGGCCTCGAGCACCAGCAGCGGCTCACCCCGGCGCACCTGCTGGCCGACGGTGTTGCCGAGCACCTCGACGATCGTGCCGGCGACCGGGACGCGCACCTCGACGATCCGGGTGTCGTCCGACGCGAGGGTGCCCGCCGCCCGCAGCTCGCTCCGGAGCGGCACCTGGGACACGGGGGTGGTGCGGACCCCGCCGAGCTGGAGTCGCCACGGCGAGAGGTCCACCGCGGGACCCGGCTCACCGTCGACTGGCGGCGCGGCGGGGCCGGCGCACGCCGCGAGCAGCACCCCGATCGACATCGGGCCACGATACTCGACCGCGCGCTACTCGTCGATCCGACGGACATCGACGAAGTGCATGTCCGACCGCTCGGCCCCGACGTACGGGTGCCCGCCGGCGGTGACGTACGGCGCGTTGTCCAGCGCGTTCGTGGTGCGCAGCACGCCCACGAGCTTGCCCGACTTCCCGCCGTCGGTGAGCTCGACCACGCCCACGCCCGGGCAGCTCCCCTGCGCGGCGTGGGGGGCGGTGATCGGCGTCGGCCCGCGCAGCGCGACGAACAGGTACTCGCCGTTCGGGTCGCGCGAGATCAGGTCCGGCGCCGGGTCGTTCGTCACCAGACCCGGGTCGTCGCTCACGCTCACGCTGGCGCACGGCCCGACGCCCCCGCCCTTCCCGTCGGCGGACACGAGGTCGTAGCTCCCGACCCCCTGCAGCACCCCCGTGGCCTGCAGCACCTCGATCTTGTTGCCGATCCGATCGCCCGTGTGGACGTACTTCTCGTCGACGGTCGCGACCACGCCGTGGGAGTCCCGCCGGGTGGTGATGCCGGGGATCTGGCCGGTGAGGTTCGACGCCGGCCCCACGAGGTTCCCGTTGGTCGCGGTGTTGTTCGCGTCCTGGATCACGAGCTGGGGCGCCGGGATGTTCTCGGCGTTCACCGAGGGTGCGAACGGGAACGCGGTGTGATCGAGCGCGTACACCCCGAAGGTGGAGTGGGTGAGGCCCGCGGCGCTCGCGGACACGCCGCTGTCGAGGAAGATCTTGCCCGAAGCCTGGGTCCCGGCGCAGCCTGCGCCGTTGATCAGCTCGTTGCCGTACTCCCCGACGATCGCCATCGGGGTGGCGCTCGAGTCCACCACCAGCAGGCCGCCACCCGCGAGGGTGACGTACACGAGCGAATTGTCGTATGCCGGGATCGGGCACAGGATCGCGTTGTTGGTCCGGCCACCGAACGACCCGTTCGGGCCGCTCGGGCACCCATTCTCCTTGCACTTGCCGTTCGGGGTGAGGTCGCCGAAGTCGGGGTTGCCGGACTGCACCGAGCCGAGCATCGGGTTGCCGGCCGAGTTCGCGCCGACGTACACCTTCGGTCCCTCGACGATGATCTGGGACTTGCCCACGCCGATCGCGGCGTCCATCACGTAGGTCAGGTCGACGATGTTCCCGTCGGCGTCGCGGGTCACGTCGATCCGCTCGACGATCTTGCCGTCGAGGTTGCACACCAGGATCGCCAGCCCGTCGTACCGCCAGAAGCTCATGTGGTTCGACAGCCCGGTCGCGGTCTTGATCGCGCGGAACAGGCCCACCGCCTCCTTCGTCTCCGCGTCGACCACCCCGACCATCCCGCCGCCGGGGGCGAAGAAGCTCAGCAGCGCGTACTTCTGCTGCGGGTCGATGAACGACGAGTGCAGCCGGCCGGTCAGCGGGCGCGTGTTGCCGGTGGCGGCGCCGAACTCGTCGATCTCCACCAGGCTCGACGGGAACAGCAGGTTGATGTCACACGGGGCGGAGGTCCCCGCGCACGGCAACGGGGCGGCGGCCGGACCACCGTCGAGCTGGGCGGCCACGTCCTCGCTGTCCCAGATCCACAGCCAGCTCCCGTTCACCCCGAGCGAGGTGGAGCCGGCGACGCTGTTCGACTGGTCGGACGCCCACAGCTCGTACCGGATCTCGTCGTCGCCCGACGAGTCGTCGTCGTCCGACGAGTCGTCGTCGTCCGAGCCGTGGTCGTCCGAGTCGTCGTCGTCCGAGCCGTGATCGTCCGAACGGTCGTCGTCGTCGTCGCCCGACGAGTCGTCGTCGGAGTCCGAGTCGTCGTCCCAATCGTGGCCGTGACCGCCACCCCATCCGCCGCCGCCGCGCCCGGCCCAGGCAGGGGACAACGAAGAGAACATCAGCAGCGTCGTGCCGAGGATCCACCCGATGGGAAGCCGTGTCATTCGGTACTCCTGCCTGGTCGTGTTGGCGCTTCGGATCCTACCGAGATACCGTACCCGGTTTCCTCATTTGGGGGAGTGACATTTCTTTCGGGCGTTCGACCTCGACCTTGGGCGGTATCTTCTGGTCTCGGGGCGATCCGCCTACCCGAGGGAGGTGGGCCCGGAGGTGTACCGAGCGAGCGCGATCGCCAGGTGCTCGAACAGCGCCCGCACCGACCGGCTGTCGAACAGGTCCTCGTGGGTCACGACCCACATCTCGAGCTCGTACCGGACCCGATCGGCGAGCACCGGGACGAGCTCCGGGTGGCGGCGCGCGAGCTCGACCTGGCACGGCCCGACCCCGAGCCCGGCACGGACCGCCGCGAGCTGCGCCAGGTCGCTGTCCGCGCGGAACGAGAACGTGTCGCGCGACACCGGCCGCCCCCCGAGGGTGATCCCCGCGTACCTCGCGACGTCGCGGTCCACGCCCACCAGATCGAGCGCGAGCAGCGACGCGTCGGACGCGGGCTCGCCGTGGGCCTCGAGGTACCGGCGGTGGGCGTACAACCCGAGCGCGACCGTGCCCACGCGCCGAGCCACCAGCGCCCCCTGCTCCGGTCGGTGCATCCGCACGGCGATGTCCGCGTCCCGCCGCAGCAGGTCCGAGTCGCGGTCCGACAGCTCGAGCTCGAGCGCGACCCGGGGAAAGCGGCCGCGGAACTCCGCGAGGATCGGCGGCAGTACGTGCACGCCGACGATCTCGCTCGCGGTGACCCGCACCACACCCCCTTCGTCGTCGCGCGCCTCCGACGCGCTGCGCACCAAGCTGCCCGCGACCGCCGCCATCGCCTCGACCTGGGGCAACAGGCGCGACGCGGCCGCGGTCGGGCGCAAGCCCGCCGGCGAGCGGGTGAACAGCGGGACCCCGAGCGCCGACTCGAGCGCGTCGACGTGGCGACCCACCGTCGGCTGGGTCAGCCCGAGGTCGCGGGCCGCCCCCGACAGGCTACCCGACCGGGTGACCGCGAGGAACGACCGCCAAAGCTCCCAACTCGGCTCTGTTCGCATAAATCCGAATAACCGATCGACCACAATCGATCATTTTCGCATGGCACCCGCGGGGGTACCTGTCCGACACCGGCGCCGAACGCCGGGTTGGAGGTCTGGTGGTCACCGTCGCCCTGTCCGTCGTCGTGGGGTCCCTCGTGCTGACGTCGCTCGCGTTCACGTTCGCCCCCCGGGCGGCGCTCGAGACCGAGGTGGTGCTCGACGCCGATCCGGAGCGCGTGTGGTCGGTGCTGACCGACGGCGAGCGGTTCCACGAGTGGAACCCGTTCCTCCGGTCGATGCGCGGGGCGCTGGTCGAAGGGGGGCGCCTGGAGAACCACATGACCCCCGCGGGCGGCAGCCCGATGACGTTCCGTCCCACGGTGCTGGAGGTCGTCCCCGCGCGGCGGCTGCGGTGGCTCGGGCGGTTGCTCGTCCCGCGGCTGTTCGACGGCGAGCACTCGTTCGAGCTCCAGCCGCTCGCCGACGGGCGCACCCGGTTGGTCCACGGCGAGCGGTTCCGCGGGGTCGCGCTGTGGCTCGTCGACGTGCAGAAGTTCCGGGCGGACTTCGACGCGATGAACCAGGCGCTCGCCCGCCGGGTCTTGCAGGGGGGCCTCGGGGGGTCGCCCGCCGACCCACGGGAGGGTATTCGGGCGCGGTGAGCTTCCTCCTCGACCTGTTCCGCTGGCTCCTCCGCGCGTGGCCGTCCCGCCGCGCGGGCCTGCAGGTCCAGTACGCGCCCGAGCGCGACGGCGACGCCGACCCGGGCGAGGTCGTGTGGACCTGGGTGGCGTACGAAGACGACCCGTCGCAGGGCAAGGACCGGCCGGTGCTGGTCATCGGGCGGTGGAACGGCGAGCGGGTGGGCCTGGCGCTCACCAGCAAGCACAACGGCCGAGACGACCGGGTGGAGGTGGGCGCCGGCGCGTGGGACCCGAGCGGCGCGGTGAGTTACGCGAAGCTCGACCGCCTGGTTTCGCTGGAGGCGCGCCCGATCCGCCGGGAGGGGGCGATCCTCGACCGCCGCCGGTTCGACGCGGTGGTCCGGGCGTGGCGCGCCCGGCCGAGGTAGCCGCCGCGGCTCACGGCGGGGTGGCGAGCGCCTGCACCACCGCCACCGCCCGCGCGCGCGCCGCGAGGTGCTCGCCCGCGTCGAAGAACGCCGCCGACCGAGGAGACACCCGCACCAGCGCCTCGCGATCGAGGTGCCACAGCGCGAACGCCTCGGCGAACCCCTCGTCGGCGGTGGTGCGGGTGTCTCC
>JBEBJC010000578.1:0-5544 GCA_040080105.1 Myxococcota bacterium | reverse complement strand
CCCGGGACCGAGCACGCCACGTGGATCTCCGCCGACGAGACGTGGTCGGCGGCGGACAGCCCGCACCGGATCCCGTACACCCTGCGGCTGACCGCCCGGTTGACAATCGAGCCGTGCGCGGTGGTCCAGCTCGCGCCGGAGGTCATCGTCGAGGTCGGGACGTCGACCGAGCCCGGCGAGCTCGTGGCGGTGGGGACCGACGGCGGCGAGCTCCGGCCGGTTCGGTTCGAGGCGGACGGGGCCCCGTGGGCGCAGATCGTGGTCCAGCCGGCCGGGTACGCCGAGCTGCGGCTGGCCGCGCTCTCCGGCGGCGGCGGCACCGTGTCGGGCGCTCCGGGGGCGCTGCTGCTGAACGGCCCGGCGGGAGGGACCAACCTGGGCGACGTCGTGGTGCAGGCGGTGGTGGACCGGGTGGTGGTCGCGGACACGGTCGGGGTCGGGGTGAACCTCGCCGGCCTCGCGGCGCTCGACGGCGCCAGCGGCCCGCTGTGGGTGCAGGGCGGCGAGGTGCCGGTGCAGATCGAGCCCGGCGTCGGGCACTCCCTGCCCGAGGGGCTCGAGATCACCGGCAACGCGGCGGACGAGATCCTGGTGGACCCGGTGAAGACCTGGCAGCCGGACGACACCTGGTCCGACCACGGCGTGCCGTACCGGGTCCGGGGCCCGCTGTACGTCGGCGGGGCCGAGGACGGAGACACCGCGACCCTCGCGCTCGGGTCCGGCGTGACGGTGAAGTTCGAGCAGGAGGCGGGGTCGGGGATCGTGGTGGGGAACAGCCCGGAGCGGCTCGGCGTGCTGCGGGTCGACGGGACGCCCGCGCGCCCGGTCACGCTGACCTCCGGTCGCCCCACACCCGCTGCGGGGGACTGGATGGGGGTGGTGTACCGGTACTTCCCGGTCGGGGAGGCGTCGATCACGTCGGCCCGGGTCGAGTACGCGGGCGGTCCGAGCGGCACCGTCGGGTTCGGGTGTGGCCCGGGAGGCAACGACTCCGCCCTGATCATCTACGGGCAAGGACCGGAAGACGTCGGGCCGGTCGGGTCGTTCGTGACCGGCACCACGTTCGACCACATCGCCGGGACCACGGTGATCGTGAGCGGGTGGACCGACGACGCGGGCCCGAACCTGGTGAACGACAACACGTTCGGTGGCGACACCCCCGAGTGCAAGGTCTCGCGGCCGCAGCGGACCGGCGTGGGCGACGTGTGTGACGGGGGCCGCGACGTGTGCTGGCAGTAGTCAGTCGGCGGGGACGAACGACACCGACACCCGCATCCCGCCGATCTCGGCCTCCTCGGGGGGGCCGAGCAGCCCACGGCGCCACAGCCGGCGCACCAGCGCCTCGTCGGCCGGGAACCCGGCGGCGGCGGTGTCCGCGATCGCTGTGACCCACGTGCGCTCCCCGTCGAGGCGGGACAACAGCTCGAAGATCCACCCCGGGACCTCCTCGCGGTCGAGCGACGAGAAGCTCGACAGCGCGAGGGTGTCGCCGCTCCGCCACCACTCGCGGATCCGGGGCTGCAGCCGCTCGGGCATCGGCCCGTCCCGCTCGCCCACCCGGAGCGCCACCTGCTCGAGCAGCGCGGTGAGGCCCGGGGTGCGCAGGGCGGCGAGCTCGGCGTCGGTCGCGCCCGCTACGCGCTCGGCCGACCGGAGGTAGAACCCGGCGACGTCGGCGGCGAAGGTGTCGGGGTCGAGCTCCTTCACGCACCACTCGGCCAGCGCCTTCTCGACCTTCGCGAGCGCCTGGAACGCCGCGTTCCACGCCGCCTGAGCCCGGAGGCCACCCGACAGGCGGCAATGCCAGGTGCGGCACACCGCCTCCCGCTCGCGGTGGATGCTGCACGCGAGCGGGGTCCCGTCGACCCAGAACGGACAGTTCAGCGACGGATCGCGGCCGAACGCGTCGTGGGCGCGCCCCGACCACGCCTTGCGCCAGCGGCCCGGCGGCACCAGCCCGACGGGGTGGGCGGTGTCGGGCAGCAGCAGCTGGGCGCGGACCCGCTCGGCGCCCACGCCGCCCGCGGCGAGGATCCGGCCCACGCTGAAGTTCGGCAGCCGCGGGTGGTAGGTGCAGCACCGGGCCGGCGCGGAGAACACCACGGCGTCGACCGCGGACGCGCCGCTGGACGCTCGCTCCGGCGCCATCGCGCACGCGTCGCACGAAGCGAGCGGCTCGGCCGGGAACTCGGCCGCGCCGAGCTCGGGCGCGAGCCGAAGGTAGGGAGGGGACAGATCCAGGGGCTTCCTGTGGGGGGCTACTGGCCGCCCAGCGCGAGGTTCAACCCGTTCGCGTCCTGGATGCGGAACCGGTCGCCGTCGACCACGATCACGACCTGCTGGCCGTCGTGGGTGACCACCACCCGCATCCCGTCGTACGCCTCGACCGTCAGCGTGTTCGACTTCGGCGGCGGGATCGCGATCGCCTGCTCGGCCGCGACCGCGCCCACCGGCGCGGCGATCGCGACGGGGATCGCGGCGAGCGGCGTTTCCGCTGCGGCGACGGCCGGGGCGGCCACCGGGGCGGCCACCGCCACCGGCGCTGCTGCGGTGCCGGCCGGGGGGGCAGCGACCGCTCCCTCGGCGAGCGCGACCGCGCCCACGCCACCCACACCTGCCGCGGGGAGCCCGCCGCCCACCGCGGGCAACCCGCCGCCCACCGGCGCCGCTCCGCCGGGGAGGCCGGCGATCCCCGGGGCGCTCTCCGGGATCCCACCGGGGATCCCGCCCATCGGGGCGGCCGCGCCCAGCGCGGGCTCGGGCTCCGGCTCGGGCGGCGGCTCGACCGCGGCCACCATTTCCTCCGCGCCGGTGTCGGCGGGGACCTCCTCTTCGGCGACCGGCTCCTCCGCCGCGAGCCACTCGGTCTTCAGAACCTTGATCTCGCCGCGCTCCCACGACGCATAGGTGATCGTGTTGTCCGGCAGGTCGATCTCCGCCTCGTACAACTTCTTGCCGAACATCCCGGCGACCTGGAGCTGGTGGACCCCAGGGTCGAGCCCGTTGATCCTCTGGCGGAGGTTCGACGTGAGCGTCGCCTGCTGCCCGTCGACGAAGATCGCGACGGGGCCAGTGGTCTTGAACTCGATCACGGACTCGGCGCGCGCGCTCGCCATCGCGATCAGCATCAGCACTGTCATGGTCGTCTCCCAACGGGTTGCGGTGGCCGTGGGGCCGCCCGCGTTCACTTCGTCCGTGCCGTCGGCACGCGTCCCGCGCCAGGGTCACCGGCGCGGTCATCGGTGGCATGCCCGCCGCCGATGCCCTGTCGAGACACCGGCCGAGGGGCCGGGTGTTACCGTCCGTACGCTCGAATCATACCTCCCCTTCGAACCAGGTGGCGCGTCGTCGATGACCCAGGTGTTGCCCTCCGACCCCGAGGGGATCGAGGTGGCTGCCCGATGCCTCCGCGACGGCGGCGTGGTCGGCATGCCCACCGAGACGGTGTACGGTCTCGCGGCGGTGTTCACCGACGCGGCGGCGGTCGCGCGGGTGTTCGCGGTGAAGGAGCGCCCGCTGTTCGATCCGCTGATCGTGCACGTGGATCACCCGGAGTCGATCGGAGAGGTGATCGACCCGTCGGCGCTGGGCCCGCGGGCCCGCACGCACCTCGACGCGCTCGTGGCCGCGTTCTGGCCGGGGCCGCTCACGATCGTCGCGCCGCGGAGGGATCGGGTGCCGGACCTGGTCACTTCGGGTCTCGACACGGTCGCGGTGCGGCTTCCCGCGCACCCGGTGGCGCGCGCGTTGATCGCGGCGGCGGGTGCGCCGCTGGTCGCGCCGAGCGCGAACCGGTTCGGCCGGATCAGCCCCACCACAGCGACCGACGTGGTGCACGAGCTCGGCGGCCGGATCCCGTACGTCGTCGACGGGGGCCGGTGCACGATCGGGGTCGAGTCCACCGTGGTGAAGCTCGGGTCGGACGGGGTCGTCGCGCTGCTGCGTCCGGGCGGCGTGCCGGTGGAGCAGGTCGAGCGAGTGCTCGGCGCGCGGGTGGCGCCGCCGGGCCCCGCGATCGAGGCGCCGGGTCAGCTGGTCAGCCACTACGCGCCCCGCACGCCGTGCCTGCTGGCGCCGGGCCCGATCGCGGGGCTCGAGGACAGCTGGCTCGGACCCCTGCCGCCGCGGGTAGCGGTGTTGGTCGCCGCCGGGTCTCCCGCGTCGGCGGTGGCCCGGCTCGGCGGCGCAGGCAAGGAGGTGGTGGCGTCGGCCTCGCTGTCCGATCGTGGGGATCCCGAGCAGGCGGCGCGGGTGCTGTTCTCGACCCTGCGCGAGCTCGACCGGAGCGGCGCCGATGTGATCGTCGCCGAGCCGTGGCCCGACCCCGTCGGGCTCGGGCGGGCGGTGCAGGATCGGTTGACTCGCGCCTCCGCGCGGTAGCGCCCGCGGTACACTCCGCTCGATGTACTGGCTGTCCGGTTGCCTATGGATCTCCCCCGAGGAGCATGCGACCCGTCGAGACTTCGACGGGGACGGTGTTCCTGCCCCGACCGACTGCAACGACACGAACCTGCACATCGCGCCCGGGCTGCCCGAGATCGCGTGCAACCTGACCGACGACGACTGCGACCCGGACACCGCTGACGGCCCGGCGTTCAGCGTCGCGGTCACGTTCCCGACGATCCAGATGGCGCTCGACCTGGCCGCGCCGGGGGCCGAGATCGGCCTGTGCGCCGGCACGTACACCGAGGCGCTCACCCTCCGCCGCGACGGGGTCACGCTGTCGGGCAACCCGGACCTCCCCTCGATCCTGTCGACGGAGCAGCGTGAAGGGGTGGCGTCGGTCACCGTGCTCGGCGCCGACAACCGGCTCAGGTTGCTCGAGATCCGTGGCGGGACCGGCAACGATCGCGACGGCGTTCGGACCGGCGGGGTGATCGACGCGACCGACGCCGCCGGCGACCTGACGCTGGAGGACGTGGTGGTGCACGGCGGCACCGCCGACGTCGGAGCCGGGATCGTCGCGCCCGCGCTGTATCGGCTGGTCCTCACCCGGTCGGTCGTGCGGGACAACGTCGCCACCGACCTGGGCGGCGGGGTGTACGCCGAGGGCGGGGTGGTGCTCGACGGCGCGGAGATCACGGCGAACGCGGCGTCCACTGGCGGCGGGATGTGGATCGGCGGCAGCGCCACCGTCGACGCCGTGGGCTCCCGGGTCGTCGGGAACGGCGCCACCGACGGGGCCGGGCTGTACGTGGCCGGCGACGTGTTCGGGCTCGAGGTCCGCGACAACGACGCCGCCGATCGGGGCGGGGGGGTGCTGCTGGACCAGGGCGACCTGGTCGACGTGGTTTGCGCCGACAACGTCGCCGATCGCGGCGGCGGGGTCGCGGGGACCGGCACCGTCACCCGGGGCACGATCGAGGCGAACCTCGCCGGTGAGGGCGGCGGGCTGTGGTTCTCCGACGCGGGGACGCTGGTGGGGGTGACCGTGCGGGGCAACACCGCCACCACTGGCCCGGGCGGCGGGGTGTACGCGCTCGGTGAGCTCGTGGTCACCGACGACCCGTCGAGCGCGGTCTCGACCCGGATCGAATCGAACAC
>JBEBJC010000577.1:0-5545 GCA_040080105.1 Myxococcota bacterium | reverse complement strand
ACGCAGCTGAAGGCGAACCCGAACTCGGCGAAGATCCTGGGCAAGGCCTGGCAGTAACCGACTTCACCCGGTGTCCGTCCCGCGTTCACCGCGGGTGGTGAAGGTGGGGTGGGAGGTCCTTGTGGCCGAGCTTCGCCTGATCACCTGGAACATCGCGCACGCCCGCGGTCCGCACCGCCGCTCCACCCGCGCGGACTGCGAGCGCACCCTGGACGGCATCGCCGAGGTCCTGCGCCGCGAGGAGCCCCATGTGGTCGCGCTGCAGGAGGTGGACCGCGCGTCGACCTCGAGCGGCGGCTTCGATCACCTGGATCGGCTGGCCGAGCGGGCCGAGCTGCCGCACCGGCTGCACGGGGAGCACCTGGCGCTGACCGTCGGGCGGACCCGGTGGCTGGCCGGGACCGCGTTGCTGTCGGCTCGGCCATGGCTCCGGTCGAGGAGCGCCCCGTTCGGCTGTGTCTGGCGCGACGACAAGGGCTGGGTCGCGGGGACCCTGGGGTTCGACGGGCTCGAGGTGGAGGTGTTCAGCGTCCACCTCGACTTCCTGAACCCGCGCGTCCGCCGGCGGCAGGCGCGGCGGCTGTTGTCGCAGCTGTGTGGACAGACCGCGGTGGTCGCCGGAGATCTCAACACTCCGTCCGAGGGCGGCGCCCTGGGCGAGCTCGTGAGTGACCGTCTCCGGCTCGCGGGTCCGCCGGTGGCCACCTTCCCGTCGGGCCGCCCGCGGTTGTGCCTCGATCGGGTGCTGGTCCCCGCGTCGGTCCAGGTCCGGGAGGTCCGGGTGCTCGACGATCGGTGGTCGGACCACCGCGCGGTGCGGGTCGACCTCACCGTTCTCCCGGTGACGGCCCGCGGCCCGGATGAAGGTGTAACCTCTGTAACCGGCGCGGCGGCTATGGGAATAAACTCGATGCGGAGGGGAGATTGGCAACGCGGGCATTCGAACAGCGAACCCCCGTCCTGCGGGGATTGAACAACGCCACGATCAACGAGGGTACGGCGCAGCGGCGATGCCCGTCGCCACAGGGCATGTTCCTCAATCACTACACCGACCTGTTGATCGCGCTGCACAAGGTTCAGAATCCAGGGGTCGTGGTCCTGAGCGCCGACCTGCAGGGGCTCGTCTCCATCGCGACGGTCGCGGCCTCGTCCACCGTGCGCAGCGTCATCGTGGGCCGCCACGACCGCGCCGACGTGCACCTGGCCCGGCCAGACACCGCGCTGCGCCACCTCCAGATCCTCGTATGGACCGACGAGGACCAGCGGCTGCGCTACCGCGTGCTGGACCTGCGCACCGACCTCGGCCTCCGGAACGAGGGCGGCGAGCGCCTGCACGGGATCGAAGCGAGCGGGACGGCGTTCGTCGAGGTCGGAGCGTACACGCTGATGGTCGTGCCACGCCAAGGACCGCTCCAGTGGCCGCAGGACCCGGTGGCGGCATGGCGAGCCCTCCCGGCTCGCAGGCTTCGGCCGATCGTCGGGGCAACGACGACCGACGCGGCGCCATCGGTGGACAGTCCGACGGTGGTGCACGAGCTCCCTGCTCTGTCCGATGGCGACGAATCCTCCCACCACCCGATCGGCACGATCTACCTTCGGAGCGAGCGCGGCACCCGGCGGTTGGTGATGGACCCGATGGCGCTGCGGTCCGGGGTGCTGCTCGGGCGCCACACCCGCTGCGACGGCGGCGGAATGGACGGCCCGTGCGGGCCGCGCATCTCGCGGGTCCATGCGATCGTGTTCGAGGCGGGGGGCGTGTTGTACCTGGCGGACTGTGGCTCGTCGAACGGCGTGTGGCGCGACGGGAAGCAGGAGACCCAGCCTGTCCCGTTCAGTCCCGGAGAGGAGCTGTACCTCGGCCCCCCCCAGGAGTCGTCGTCCGTTCGGGTGCGGTGGGTCCGCTGACCCCGGCGGAGCCGACGGACCACCACCAAGCGCCGGGCGACACCTGGGCCGACCGCGGCCGCTCAGGGGCTCGTCAGCGCCCGCAGGGCGTCGAAGGTCTGGCGCATCGTGCGAGACAGGTCGGGGTCGCCCCCGTCGCCCACCCACCGCTCGAACGCGAGCCGCAACACCAGCACGCCTGCCTCGGCCGCGAGCCTGGCTCGGTCCTCGTCGACCCCTCGGCGGCGCAGGGCCTCGGTCAGGGCGGTCGACAGGTTCGCCAGCTTGCTCAGCTCGCGCTCCCGGAGCTCCGGTGTGGCGTCGAGGATGGCCTGGCGGAGCCGAGCGTGCTCCCGGTCGCGGCCGATCCAGCTCGCCGCGGCCTCCAACCCCACCCGCACGACGTCCATCGGTGACGTCCCGCTCGGCGCGGCCTCGACCGCGCTCGTGAGGGTGTCCTGGAGCGTGGAGGTACCGGCGAACAGGACCTCCCGCTTGTCCGCGAAGTACCTGAAGAAGGTCCGGGTGGTGAGCCCCGCGCGCGACGCGATGTCCGCCACGGTGGTCCGCTCGTACCCGCGCTCCGAGTACAGCTCCATCGCGGCCTGACGCAGCCGCGCCGCGCTGTTCGGCGCCCAACGACCCATGAGCACACTGTATTTGATGGCACGTCGTGACATCAAGGGGTACGAGTCATGTCACTGTGCGACATCAGTGAGACACAGCCACGGGAGGGAACATGCGGGTCTTCGTGACGGGCGCGTCGGGGTGGATCGGTTCGGCGACGGTGTCGGCGCTGCTCGGGGCGGGGCACCGGGTGGTCGGGTACGCGCGGTCGGACGCAGCGGCGGCGAAGGTGGCGGCGACGGGGGCCGAGGTCCGGCGGGGCGCCCTCGAAGACCTCGACGCGCTGCGGGCCGGGGCGGCCGAGTCGGAGGCGGTCGTGCACCTCGGCTACAGCCACGACTTCTCGAGGATGGCGGAGGCGGCCGAGCTCGACCGGCGGGCGATCGAGGTCCTCGGTACGGCCCTCGAGGGCACCGGTCGGCCGCTGGTGGTGGCGTCCGGGATGCTCGGGCTGGCGCCGGGAAAGGTCGCGACCGAGGAAGACTCGCCCGACCCGGCGGTGCACACGCGGGCCGCGAACGCTCGGGTGGCGCTGTCCTTCGCCCCGCGCGGGGTGCGCTCGTCGATCGTGCGGTTCGCGCCGACGGTGCACGGCGCCGGGGACTACGGTTTCATCGCGTTCCTGGTGGGGATCGCCCGCGAGAAGGGTGTTTCCGGCTACGTCGGCGACGGCTCGAACGCCTGGCCCGCGGTCGCGCGGTCGGACGCGGCGCGGCTGGTGCACCTCGCGCTGGAGCGGGCGCCGGCGGGTGCGGTGTTGCACGGGGTCGCCGAGGAGGGCGTGCCGACCCGGTCGATCGCCGAGGTCATCGGTCGGAGGCTCGGCGTGCCGGCGGTCCGGGTGGAGCCGGAGCTGGCGGCCGCTCACTTCGGCTGGCTCGGGCGGATCTTCGCGGCGGACTGCCGCGGCTCGAGCACCCGGACCCGCGAGCTCCTGGGCTGGGAGCCCACCGAGCCGGGCCTCCTCGAAGACCTGGAGCGAGGTCGGTACTTCGACCGTCCGTAGAAGGCGCCGGGGGGGCTCTCTCTGGCGACAGATGGCGTGTTCGGTGGGATCTTCGTCGTGGGCGACACCGCCGGGACGGGTGATCGGGTGGGAGATGGACCGAGTTGTCGCGATCGCCCTGTTCCCCGGCTTCCAGCCGCTCGACGTGTCGGGGCCGATGGAGGTGTTCGCGGGGGCGGCGGAGGCGCTGGAGCGGAGCGGCGCTCCCGGCCCCCGGCCCCGGGTGGTGGTGGTCGGCCCGCGATCCCGCTCCGAGAGCGGGCTCGAGGTGGTCGGCACCCCGTGTGATCAGGTCGATCCGGCCTCGATCGACACCCTGATCGTCCCCGGAGGCTCGGGGACCCGGGAGTCGGCCGCGATCCGGCCGATCCGGCCTTGGCTGCTGGCCTCGGCCGCCCGGGCCCGGAGGGTCGCCTCGGTGTGTACCGGGGCCTTCGTGCTGGCCGAGCTCGGCCTGCTCGACGGGCACCGGGCCGCGACCCACTGGGCCTGGGCCCGGAGCCTCGCCCGGACCTACCCGGCGATCGAGGTCGACCCGGACGCGATCTTCGTCCGCTCGGGCGATCGGTGGACCTCGGCCGGGGTCACTGCGGGGTTCGACCTGGCGCTGGCCCTGGTGGAGGACGACCACGGGGCAGAGATCGCGGCCGCGGTCGCCCGCTGGCTGGTGCTGCCGCTCCGGCGCAGCGGGGGCCAGAGCCAGTATGCCTCCGAGCTGTGGAACAGCCCCTCGGACCGGCCGCCGGTTCGGGCGGCGCAGGACCATGTGCGGACCCACCTCGACGCCGATCTGTCGATCGCGGCGCTGGCGAAGGTCGCGGCCCTGAGCCCGCGGCAGTTCCAGCGGGTGTTCACCTCGGCCATCGGGATCGCGCCGTCGGCGTTCGTGGCTCGAGCCAGGCTGGACGAGGCCCGCCGGCTGCTCGAGACGACCGCACTTCCGATCCCTCGGATCGCGGCCCGCTGCGGGTTCGGCACCGCCGAGCACCTCCGGCGGGCGTTCGTCCGGACCCACGGGGTCCCCCCTTCCACCTGGCGAACCCGCCGTTGAACCGGAGATCGTGATGCACGTGACGTTGGTGCTGTACCCGGGGGTGACCGCGCTCGACGCGATCGGCCCGTACGAGATCCTCTGCCGCCCGCCCGGATGGACGGTGGCGTTCGCCGCGCTGGAGACGGGAGAGCACCGCACCGACAGCGGCGCGCTCGGGCTGGTCGCCGATCACAGGCTCGGCGACATCGAGCGCACCGATCTGCTGGTGATCCCGGGCGGGCCCCTCCGTCGGGTCCCCTCGGATCCGGAGACCCTGTCCCAGGTGGCCCGGCTGCACCAGACCGCTCGGATCACCGCGTCGGTCTGCACCGGAGCGTTCGTGCTGGCGCGGGCCGGGCTGCTCGCCGGCCGCCGGGCGACCACCCACTGGTCGAGGACCGAGGAGCTGCGGGCGCTGGGGGTGGAGGTGGTCGACGAGCGAACGGTCCGCGACGGCCGGTTCGCGACCGCGGCCGGGGTGTCGGCGGGGATCGATCTCGCGCTCCGGCTGGTGGGGGAGCTGGCCTCGCCGGAGATCGCCCAGCTGGTCCAGCTGGGGGTCGAGTACGATCCGGCGCCCCCGTACGCCGGCGGTCACCCGTCCCGGGCGCCGGCGGCCCTGGTCGAGCGGTACCGGTCGGCGATCGGCTGAGCCGGCAACCGCCGTCTCGGGGCCCACGACCCGTGGCGGGTCCGCGCGGCACAACGCGCTGTGTGCCAACCTCCTCGCCGTCCTCGTCCCCGCGTTGCGTGGCAGCTCGTGCAGAGCGCTGACGGATCTCACCGCCGTATTGATGTTCGGGCACGCTTGAACACGGCCCACCGTGTATCCTGGCGTAGAGCCGTGGAGTACCGATGCGATTCTGGTGGACCTGCTTGGCGTGGCTCTCGGCGTGTCGCCCGTCCGGCGACGCGACCGCCGACACGCCGCCGGAGACCGACACCGACACCGACGCCGACTCCGACAGCGACTCGGACGCCGACGCCGATGTGGA
>JBEBJC010000576.1:0-5552 GCA_040080105.1 Myxococcota bacterium | reverse complement strand
GGGTCTCCGACCACGGGATCGCCGCCACGAACGCCCCGTCGGGGCGCACGTACCCGTCCGGGACCGCCCCACACGCCGCGTGGATCCCGTCGCCGTCCCGCACCACCGACAGGTCGCTCACCACCCGCGGATCGGGGGCGATCCGCGCGTGCAGGGCGTTCGCCAGCGCCTGGTGCTGGAACCTGCAGCTCGCGACCTTCTCGGCGAGCTTGCGCCAGTCGTTCTCGAGCGCGCCGAGCTTGTGCGCGCGGGTGGCTCCCGACTCGCGCTCCGCCCGGTTCCGCTCGGCGGAGAACCCCCACCCGAACAGCAGGGACTGCAGCCCGACCGCGTCCTCCGGATGGCGCTCGCCGCCGATCGCGGCGAGGACCTCCTGCCGCGACTGGAGGAACAACCCCTCCTCCGCCCGGCCCGCGGTCGACGAGATGCCGAGCTGCTGCATCCGACTCGTGTACGGCTGGAGCGACTCGTCGGGGCGCTGGGCCAGGTCGAGCGCCACCGCGAGCTCGCGCAGCTGCTCGCCGTCGAGCTTGTCGAGCAGGTGGTACAGCAGCCAGATCGAAGCGAGGTTCTCCGAGTTCACCCCGGCCCACGCGAGCGACACCCGGTCCGCCGGCTCGTGGTCGGGGCCCGGGTAGTAGAAGGTGGTCGAGAACGGGAACACGTTGCGCGTGTTGTCGACGGTGTCGTCGGGGGACCACCCGAGCTGCAGCGCGGCGTGGTACACGAGCGGCTTCCAGGTCGACCCGAACTGCCGCAGCGCGCTCGCGCGGTTGAAGTTCCGGTTGTCGTTGCCGCCCACCATCGCCCGCACCTCACCGTTCTGCAGCACGGTCACCGCGCCCTGCAGCCCCGGGCGGACCTCGAGGTCACACCGCGCCGGCCCCTCGCGCGGGATGTCGCGCACGCTGACCATCACCACCGCGTCGGCCGGCAGCGCGTCGACGAACGCGTCGACCTCGGCCGACGAGGCCTTCGCCGAGCTGTCCTTCTTCTTCCCGCGGTGGCTCGCGACCGCGGCGCGCACCACCCCTTCCCGGTCGACCACACACGGGTGGCCGCCGATGTCTAGCTCGAGCGTCTTCTTGCCCGAACCGCCGACCTTGTTCACGATCTTCCCGACCCGAAACTCGTGGATCTTCGGCGGGAAGTCCGGATCGAACCTAGGCCCCTTGCTGCTCTTCAGCGTGAAGCCCTCCGGGCCGATCGCCTCCATCCACGTGCCCACTTCGGTCAGGTGGTGCCACAGGGAGTAGGTCGCTTGGCGCTGCGCGACCTCGTCGAGGGTGGTGACCACCACCAGGCCGGCGTTGCGGGCGTCGTCGATCCCCGCGTGCCCCAAGATCTGGTCGAACGGTGGCTCGGCCAGCCGCCGCGCCACCTCGTCGAGGATCGCGGAGCTCTCGTACCGGAAGGTCCCCCGGCGGAACTGGAGCTCGAAGCCATCCTTCAACAGGCGCTCGGCCTCGGAGCGGACCTCCTTCGCCTCCGCCAGGCGCTCGGCGTACGCCGCACGCTCCTCGGGCGTGTTCCCGGGGCGTGGGCCGGCGAGCTCCTCCACCGGCTCCTCGACCATCCGCCCGAGCACGTACCGGGTGCGCTCGTGCGCGCGCTTCACCGCCTTCTGTCGCCGCGCCTCCTCGTCGCTGAAGAACGGGTCGTAGTTCGTGGGGCCCTTCACCAATCCGGCGATGTACGCGCACTCGGCCACGGTGAGCTGCTCGGGGTCCTTGTCGAAGAAGTGCCTCGCCGCGATGCCGAGCCCGCGCCCGTTCGCGGTCACGTGGAACTGGTTCGCGTAGAACTCCAGGATCTCCGACTTGTCGTAGTGGGCCTCGAGCCGCAGCGCGTTCAACAGCTCGATGATCTTGGACTTCGCCGACCGGTCCGGCCGATAGTAGATGTTCTTCGCCGTCTGTTGCGTCAGGGTCGACCCGCCGGCCACCAGCCCGCCGGCGAGGAGGTTGTCGCGCACCGCCCGCGCGATCCCCTTCGCGTTGATCCCCGAATGGCGCCAGAACGCGCCGTCTTCCGCGGCGACGATCCCCATGACGTAGGCTCGCGGCATGTCCTCGAACGGGACGAACAGCCGGTGTTCGCTCTCGAAGAACACCCCCACCCGGGTGGTGCCGTCGCGGTAGTACACCGGCGACTCTTGGGAGATGATCGCACGGATGTGCTCCCGGTCGAGCTCCGGCCCGGGGTTGTCGACCACGTACCACCGGTACCCGATGGTCCCGGCGACGCCGCCCAACACCGACAGAGCCACGCCGGCCGCGCCCGCGATCGCGCCGAGCCGAACCATCCACGCGAGGCACCCCCACGCGCGGGAACGGGCGCGCGGGGCGCGGGTCGAGCTTGCGTCAGCCATTCGTCGTCTCCCGGAGGATGTCTTCCACGGTGTCGGCCATGCGAGACTCGGGCCAGCCCTCGACCGCGACCGCGCACCGGCGACCGACTTCGGGCGAGCCCCACGCGTAACGTAGCGCACGGGTGAAACACCCCACCCGGGTCGGATCCCCGACCACCAGGCGCCGGTCGGGGACCCGCTCCGCCGCCCCGTCTCGCGCGGACACGATCGGGGCCACCCCGGCGGCCATCGCCTCGAGCACCGTGTTCGACGCCGCGTCGTACAACGTGGGGTGCAGCAGCGCGTCGGCGCCGGCCAGCCAGTCCCCGATCGCGGTCGAGGGCGCGGCGCGGACCAACCGCTCACCGAGCGCCGCCCGCGCCGGCGCGAGCCACCGCTCGGCGTGGGCGTCCGAGCCGGCGACCACCAGGCGATCGGCGGGGGCAGCGCACCCCCGGAACGCCGCCACCGCCACCGGGAGGTTCTTCCGCCGGAACCCGTGCCCGACGAACAGCGCCACCCGCCCGCCGGCCGGCACACCCCAACCGGCGCGGACGGCGGCGCGCAGCGCGGGGTCGACCGGCGCGGGCGCGACCGCGGTGGGCACCACCCGGATCCGAGCCGCGGGGACCCGGTGCCACGCCATCACCTCTCCTGCCGCGCGCAACGAATTGCAGATCACGACCCCCGAGGTGCGGGCAGTCCGCGCGTCCAGCGCCGCCTCCACCAGATCCGCCGGAGACCACCGACCGCGCACCGCGAGCCACGCCCGGTGCACCCCCCCGCTCGCGCGGGCCACCTCGCACCCCGGCACCCGATCGAGCGCGAGCCGCACGAAGCCCTCGGGGACACGCGAGGCCGCCGTCCACCGCGAGCCGAGCGGGTGGGTGGGCACCCCGTCGAGCGGCACGTCGGCGTGGCCGGTCCACACCTCGACCCGGTGCCCGCGGTCCCGCAGCCACCCGGCCAGGCGGTACCCCACGCCGCCGGTCCCGGTGCCCGGCCCGAACCGGCCGACCAGGATCGCGACGTTCACCGGTCCCTCAGGCGGCGCCACTTCAGGTGGGTGTGCGCCGCCCCGAGCGCCGCGATCGCGACCCCGTCGACGCCGTCTCGCCATGCGCTCTTCCATAGCACCGCATCCACGAAGTGTAGCGCCGGGCGGAGGTACGGGTCCCACGGGGCACAGCGGACGCCGCGGGCGGCGAGGGACCGCGCGTGGATCGCGGTGTACCGGTCGATCGTCCGCAGGTGCTCCCACACCGTGCGGTACGGCTGGTGCGAGATCTCGGCGGCCAGCGCGCGGATCGGGCCGTCCGCCACCAACTGGTCGTGCGGATCGTCGCCCTCCCACCGCGCGCGCCCGCGCCGCACCAGCCTGAGCTTCCGGTCGGGGTACCACCGCCCGTGGCGGATCGGCCGGCCGAGCCACTCGTTGCACCGGGCGAACGAGAACCCCACGGAGTCACCCGGATCGCGGATCGCGGCCCCGATCGCGTCCGCGGTGCCGGGCGCCAACCACTCGTCGGCGTCGAGGGACAACACCCACGGCCGCGTCGCGAGCCCGAGGGCGTGGTTCTTCTGCGCTACGTGACCCGGCCACGGGCGCTCGACCACGGTCGCACCCTCCCGTGCCGCGACCGCCGCCGTTCCGTCGCGGGTGGCGCGATCGAGCACCACCCACCGCTCGACGTCACCGGGGACCGACCGCAAACATCGGCCGATCCGATCTTCCTCGTCCTTCGCGACGATCACCAACGACAACATCGAGCGCCTTGACTGCCGGACGTACCCCGTTACAACGACCGCGGCGGCGCCGTACCCAAGTGGCCAAAGGGAGAGGTTTGCAAAACCTCGATTCTCCGGTTCGAATCCGGACGGCGCCTCACCCGACATCCTGCCGATCCCGCTGGGACACCGTTTAGTGGGTCGTTCGTGCGGAGGTGATGTGCTCCAGCAGGGAATCTTGTCGTTCGCCCTCCTCGGAGCGGGGTGGGTGCTGTGGGTGCTGGTCGCCTTGTCGGTGCTGTGCATCACGGTGAGCATCGAGCGCGCCCTGTTCCTCACCCGAGACGCGTCCGACGCGGGCGGGCTGCGCGCGGCGCTCGACGAGTTCCTCACCGCGTCCGCGGCCGGCACGTTCGCGGCCGACGCGGTCGAAGCGCTGCGCCGCCGGGTCTCCACCCTCACCGGGTTCGAGGCGCGGGTGCTGCAGGCGGGCCTCGAGGCCTCGGCGTTCGGCTCGGCCGGCGCGGAGCGCGCGATCGCCGCCACCGTCACCGCCGAGAAGATCCGCATGGATCGCGGCCTGGCGGTGCTGGCCACCGTCGGCTCGAACGCCCCGTTCATCGGCCTGTTCGGGACGGTGTTGGGGATCATCCAGTCGTTCCACGAGCTGTCGATCAACACGGCCGAGGCGTCCGAGGCGGTGATGGGCGGCATCTCGGAGGCGCTCGTCGCCACCGCGGTCGGGCTGGTGGTCGCGATCCCAGCGGTGGTGCTGTACAACGTGTTCACCCGCTGGAACCGGGCGCGGGTCGCGCGCGCAGAGAGCCTCGCGAACCTCGTTTTGTCCAGGTTCGAGCGGCCCACCGGCGCCCCCCATGGGTAGCCGGCTCGGCGGGGCCGAAGACGACGTGATCGCGGACATCAACATCACGCCGTTCGTCGACATCATCCTGGTGGTGCTGATCATCTTCATGGTGACCGCCACCACCATCGTGAAGCAGTCGATCAAGGTCGAGCTGCCCGAGGCCGCCAGCGGCGAGGCGACCGACAGCTCGTTCGGGCTGACGCTCGGCACGGACGGCGCGCTGCTGCTCGACGGTGAGCCCACCACCGCCGACGGTGTGCGATCCACGCTCCGCGCGGCGAAGGCCAGCGGCAAGGACGTGGTGGTGCTGATCTCGGCCGACAAGCTCGTCGCTCACGGGCGTGTGGTGTGGGCGATCGACCTGGTGAAGAGTGAAGGCGTCGGGAAGTTCGCGATCAACATCGACAAGACCCAGACGATCCCGCCCGACCCGGGGGCGGCGCCGGGCGGAGGGTGAGTGCACACGGCGCTGGACCCCGAGCCGGGGACGAACCGGTGGATCGTGGTCGGTCTGGCGCTGTCGGCGGCGCTGCACCTCGCCGTGGCAGGGGGCATCTCTCGGATCCCCGAGCAGGTCCGCGACGCCGCCGAGTGGGTGCAGCTCGCAGT
>JBEBJC010000575.1:0-5557 GCA_040080105.1 Myxococcota bacterium | reverse complement strand
AGGGGGAGGTCACCGCGCTGCCGGGGCTGGAGCCGAGCGCGCTCGGCGAGCGGCGGGAGCTGACTTACGCCGCGGACGGGTGGAAGGTGACGGTCGCCGGGGCGGAGGGGTTCTACGTCCACCCGGGCGGCGACGAGCAGCTGTACCGCGGGCTCGCGCGGGCGGAGCAGCGGGTGGTGGGCGCGTGGGGCGAGGTCGAGGACCTCGGCGGCGCGTTCGTGGTGCGCGGGACCGATCAGCTGGTGGTGTCGACCGCGGAGCACGCGTGGTCGACCGCGCCGGACACCCGCACGGTCTCGGGCGTCGCCACCGGCGCCACCGACCTCGTGTTGTACGCCGCGGGCGAGCTCGTGGGCCGCGCGGCGATCGACGGTGCGTTCCGGGTCGAGGTCCCGGCCGACGTGGACGCGGTCCGCGCCGAGGCGCGCGGGCGAACCCCGTCCCCCACCGTGCCGGTCGGGCTCGACCTGCGGCTCGGGGTGGGAGCCGAGGCGTCGCTGGCGTTCTCTCCCACCTGGGACGACGGGCGGGACCACCTGTTCCGGGTCGACTGGACCGCGGCGGACGGCCGAACGGGCCTGTGGGTCTTCCCCCCGGACGGCGGGGAGCTCGCCCTCGGGGCCGGGGACTACACCCTGACCGTCGACGCCGGGCCGGCGTTCGGCCCGCTCGTGCTGCACGAGACGCTCGGGCCGGACGAGCATCGGGAGGTGCCGCTCGCGCTCGCACCGACCCTCGACCCGGACCAATTCGTGGTCGCCCGGTTCGGCCTGCCGATGGACCGCTCCACCCACTGGCGCGGGTCCGACCCCACCGCCCTCGCGCTCGCCGCGGCCGGAGGCGCGTCGTACGCCACGTTCACCCCGGTCGACGACGTGGGGGCGGGGCTGCCGGACCTGGCCGACGACGGGCCGTTGCGGGTCCAGACCGGGCTCCTCCACCGAGGGGACGGGTGGACGATCGGCGCGTGGCCGTGGTCGTCGAGCAGCAAGAAGGCGCTGCACGGAGGGCCGGCGTTCTGGACCGGCGACCCATCCGACGACGCCGCGCTCGCGTGGGGCGGACCCGACGACGCCCGGACGTTGTGGGTCGATCTCGGGTGGCTCGACGCGGTCGACCCGAACGCCGCCGATCCCGCGCCGGACCTCGTCGCGCTCGCCGCCCCCGGCCCCGAGCTGTCCGGGTTCGCGCCGTGGTTCCGGTGGCTCGACGCGCACCGGTTCGTGGTGCCGACCGGGCCGGTCACCTGGGTCCGGGTCGACGCGCCGCGCGACCCCGGCCGGGCGGACATCGAGCAGGGCCTCACGCGCGGGGACGTGTGCGCCGGGACCGGACCGCTCGTGCTGCTCACCGTCGCCACCGCCCGCCCCGGCGACACCCTCGGGCCCCGCACGGTCGCGCCGGCTCGGATCGAGGTGCGCAACGCCGGCTCCGCCGACACCTACGCGGTGGTCAGCGACGGCCGGGTGTGGTCGGCCCCGCTCCCTGCCGACGGGCTCGCGCTCGACCGGGCGATCGTGGTGCCCGAGCGGTGGGTGGCCGCGGCGGTGTGGTCCTCCGCCGATCCGGACGGCACGTGGGCGATCACCGCGCCGGTGTGGACCCGCGCTCCTTGACCGCCGCGATCATCGCCTCGACCCCGGTGATCGGGGTCTTCGGCGTGACCCCGTGCCCGAGGTTGAACACGTGCCCGAGCGGCCCCGCGGCGTCGCAGATCGCGTGGACTCGGCGCTTCACCTCGTCGGGCGGTGCGAACAGCGCGATCGGATCGAGGTTGCCCTGGATCGGGGTCGCGCCGAGGGCCGCGCGGGCCACCCCCACGTCGACCCGCCAGTCGAGCCCGATCACGTCTGCGCCGGTGTCCTTCGCCAGGTGCAGGAACGGCATGGTGTCGCGGGTGAAGTGGATCCGCGGGGCGCCCTTGACCCGGGACAACGCCCGCTGGACCGCGGGCAGGGCGAACCGCCGGTAGTCCTCGACCGACAGGATCCCGGCCCACGTGTCGAAGATCTGCACCGCCGCCGCGCCGGCGTCGATCTGCGCCTGCAGGTAATCCCCGACGACGTCGGCGGTGAGGCTCAACACTCGCTCGGCGGTGGCCGGGTCCGTGAACAGGAGCTTCTTCGTCTCGATCCAGTCGTCGGAGCCCTTGCCTTCGCACATGTAGCACAACAGGGTGAACGGAGCGCCGGCGAACCCGAGGATCGGCGTGTCCGGGCGCGCCTTCTTGAACCGCCGGATCGTCTCGGGGACCACCGGCAGCGCCTGCGCTACGTCTGGGCGCACGAGCGCGGCAGCGTCGGCGGCGGTCCGGAGGGTCCGGGGCAGCCGGGGCCCGTGCCCCTGATCGAACACGACCTCGAGCCCCAGCGCCTCGGGCACGGTGAGGATGTCCGAGAACACGATCGCGGCGTCGAGGTCGAACCGATCGATCGGCTGGACGGTGACCTCACACGCGAGGTCCGGGTCGCCGCACAGGTCGAGGAACGACACCCGCTCGCGCACCGCGCGGTACTCGGGCAGGTACCGCCCGGCCTGGCGCATGAACCAAACCGGAGGGCGGTCCACCGGCAGGCCGTGCAGCGCGTTTCCGAGGCGGGTGTGGCGGTCCATCCCCATGGGTCCTCCGAGGCAGGTCGGGCGACCTAACCCGACGCCCGATAGAGTCGCGTCATGTCGTGCTTGTTGTGGTGGTGGTCGGTGCCGAGCTTCGCGCTCACGTCGCGGCAACACGGTCCCGCGCTCGATCTCGGCGTCGGGCTGGGGGTGGGCGGGGCCCCGGCGCGCCCGATGTTGGGGATCGCGGCCTCGGCCGGGTGGTGGGTCGGCACGTACGACGACGAGTACGCGTTCGGCCGGTACTGGGCGCTGGGCCCCACGGTGCGGGTCGACCTGGGACACGGTGCCCGCGTCGCGCCGACGCTCGAGCTACGCCGGGGCCTGGAGCTGTTCGTGGCCGGGGTCGCGCCGTTCGTGGCAGTGGGCCCGGTGCTCACCGCGGACGGCGTCGGAGGCACCGCGCGGATCGGGTTGAACGGGAAGCTCCGCCGCACCCGCTCGGTCGGGCTCACGGTGCGGTTCGAGGGCGGCGCCGACTGGGTGGCGGGCGCTCCGTCGTTCACCGGCGGGTTGATGCTCGGCGGCGCGTGGGCGCGGCCGATCAGCGGCGGCGACCGACCTCGGTAGTGGACTCGAGCGCCAGCGACCGCCAGTACAGCCAGCCGATCACCAGCCCCATCGCGGTGAGCGGCAGCAACGACATGAACATCGTCATGTCGAGGTACACGGCGTTGCGCGGGTCCTTCGGGTCGGTGCAGGTGGCGCACGCCCAAGCCGCCGCTTCGAGCCAGTGGATCACAGGTACACCCGCCAGTACAGGAACGGCCACAGGAGCACGACGAAGTACCAGAACAGCCGGGCGCCCCAGAACGCGCCCGGGCTCAGCTGCTCTCCGAGCAGCCTCCGGAACTGCGAGATCAGCACGTAGAACCCGCACATCACGTGCAGCGCGTGGATCCCGACGATCAGGTAGAAGAACCCGCCGTGGGTCGACGACGTGAGCGTGAGCCCCTCGCCGAGGAGCCGCGCCCACTCGTAGCCCTGGAACAACACGAAGAACGCGCCGAGGGCGAGCGACGCCGCATACGGGGTGCGGGCGGCGGCGGGGCCGACCTTGTCGAACCGACGGCCCGCCCACCACATCAGGGCGCCGCTCGCCAGCAGGGCCGCGGTGTTGATCGCGGTCTCCTCGAGCGGCAGACGCGGCTGGCCGGGCGGAGGCCACTCGGGCGCCGCGGCGCGCGAGATGGTGAACGCGCTCACCAAGCCCGCGAAGAACATCAGCTCGGACAACACGAAGATCGTGACGCCCAACACCTCGTTCGGCACGATCTGGCGCCGCTCGAGCGGCGGCCGGGGGGTCGAGTGGACGAGCCGGAGCCCGCCCGGCACATCCGCCGAGCTCATCGACGACCTCGCGCTAGTGGTGTCCCTCGGGGGCTGCTGCTCCGTGCTCACCGCCGTGCTCTCCTCCACCTGCCGCCAGGCCCGCTTCGACCGCCTGCTGCGCGGCCGTGTTCTCCCAGTGGGTGCCGTGGTGCTTCATCACGTCGGGAGACACCGCCGCGAAGAACAAGAACATGAACACGAGGGAGGTGGCCAGGAAGTAGTGGACGAACCGCTTCTCCACGTCGAGGTGCATGAAGTACTTCACCACCATCGACGCCTTCACCGTGGCGATCCCGAACGCGGTGATCAGGGTGACGATCTTGATCCCGATCATCGGGCCCAGGACCGAGACGATGAACAACACGACGAGGGCCGCCCAGATCTTCACGTAGTGCGAGCGCTCGTGGATGTGCTCCTCGTGGTGCTCGTGGCTTGCCGCGGCGTGACCGTGACCGTGATCGTGTGAGTGATCGCTCATGGGTGACCCCGACTATTTCGCGATGTACAGGAGCGGGAACAGGAAGATCCACACCAGGTCGACGAAGTGCCAGTACAGCCCGACGTTCTCGACCCGGTGAAGCTCCTGGTTCTTCATGGCGGTGGACGCGACCCACCCCATCAGGATCATCCCCGCGATGACGTGGAGCCCGTGGATGCCGGCCGCGGTGTAGTAGAACGACCAGAACGGGTTCGCGGTGATCGTGTACCCGTGGGTGATCTCGTTCGTCCACTCGATGCTCTTCACCACCAGGAACATGCCGCCCCCGAGGATGGTGAGACCGAGGAACTTCGCGGCGCCCGGGCCGTTCTTGAGCTGGGCTTCGCGGTGAGCGAGCACCGCCGACAAGCTCGAGGTGAGCAGGATGAACGTGTTGATCGCGCCAGCGATGGTGTTGGTGTGCACGGCGTAGTTCGCCCACTCGGGGTGGCCGATCCGGTGCATGATGTACGACGCGAGCACGCCGCCGAAGATCACGACTTCGGACGCGAGCAGCCACCACACCGCCAGCTTGGCGGTCATGACTCCGGTGGCGGAACGGGTGGTGGCAATCGGCTTGAAGGCCATGACGTTGGGACCCTGTCAGGGGTGAATGGGACCCCACCCGGCGGGGGTGAGGGGCTCGGCGGGAGGGCGCGTCAGTTCTTCGCGTTCTGCGGCCAGTAGTCTTCTTCTCGGCCCGGCACGCTGTATTCGTAGGGGCCGCGGTACACGACCGGCATCTCGTCGGGCGGCCAGTTGCCGTGGCCCGGAGGAGACGGGGTGGTCCACTCGAGCGTGTTCGCCTTCCACGGGTTCTTCGGCGCCTTCTCACCCCGGAACAGGGAGTAGGCGAAGTTGAACAGGAACACGAACTGGAACCCCAGCAACGTGACGAGCGCAAGGGTGGCGAGCACGTTCAGCGACTGCAGGTCGGGCGTCGCCACGTCCGGGAAGTGGTTGTAGTTGTAGATCCGGCGGTGCTGGCCGGCCGCCCCGGTCACGAACAGGGGGATGAAGATGAAGTTCACCGAGATGATCGTGCCCCAGAAGTGGATCTTGCCCAGGGTCTCGTTCATCATCCGGCCGAACATCTTCGGGAACCAGTACGTGAGCGCGGCGAACGTCCCG
>JBEBJC010000574.1:0-5557 GCA_040080105.1 Myxococcota bacterium | reverse complement strand
CCGCGTCGCCAGCTGCTCGGGGCACGGGCACGGGCTGGGGAGGAGCCGTGGGGCGAGGCCGCTGCGCGGCCTACGCCCCACAGGCTCCCTAGTCGAAGTCGACCCCTTCGAGCTCCAACAGCGCCCGCACCGCCGGCGTGTCCCAGTCGCGCGCGCCATTGAACCGGTACAGCGCCTTCCCCTCGCGGTCGATCAGGAACGAGGTCGGGTACGACTTCGTCTGGAACTGGTCCTCGATCCGGGGCGGCTGGTCTCGGTACACGTCGAACGGCAGCGGGTTCTCGCGCAGGTACGCGTCGAGGGGGGGCCAGGTGTCGTCCTCGGCGACCGACACGAACGCGATGTCGCCTGGGTCGGCCGCCCGCGCGAGCGCGATCAGCGACGGCATCTCGGCCATACACGGACCACACCAGGTGGCCCAGAAGTTCACGAACACCACCCGCCCGCGGTAGCTGTCGAGCGGCACCGCGCCTTGGTGGTTCAGCAGCTGCACCCGCGGCGCCTCCACGCCGAGCCACACGGCGCCGAGCTCGGCCTCGAGGCGCTCACGGGCGGTGGCCCGGTCGCGGCGGGTCTGGAGGGCGAACAGCGCGCCCAGCACGAGGGCGAGCGCGACGAACGCCTGGACACGGGTGGAGCGGAGACCGAAGTCGGGCATGCCGGACATGGATACCCCGAGCGGTCGACCGGCGCCCCTGTCGAGTCAGTGCGCCATCACCCAGGCGCACGCAGCCAGGAACGCGACGGCCCCGACCATCGTGATCCGGAAGATGTTGCGGCTCACCAGCTCGGAGTGGAGCTGATCCTGCGCGAGATTGTGCTGCTTGTAAGCGCGTTCCATGGTGGGCCTCTACTTCGCCGCGAGGGGCAGCTGGGTCTGCTCTTCTTCCGCCACCACGAGGGGCAGCGTCTGCTCGACCTGGCGGGTCAGGCCGTCGCCGTCCAGCAGGTTCACCCCGGGGACCCAGAACAGGAAGTCGTTCACGAAGTCCCGCCAGTGAATCCGGCCGTTGTCGCAGAACAACTTGATGCAGATGCCGAGGGTGAGCTCCAGGGACATCTTCAGGACGGCGCCAGCTGTGAGCATGTGGTTCCTCTCGCGGAAGAGCGTTGCGCGATCGCACACGGCGGGGCGCCCAACGCGCCTCACGCCGACGTTCACGCGGGGGGGCGATGCACGCGGCGTGCCATCGACCCCGATTTCGCGAGGAGGAAGTTTTAGCCTAGATTCTTGCGAAATCGATCAACATCGATGCGGCGCAAGAATCGGGCCATTTCGCTCAAATCGCTGTGGGGGCTCACCCACGCAACTGCCGGTTGCGGGGGGTCCCCCTTTTGGTGTACCTCATGGAAACACAAGGGTCCGCCGATGTCAACCGGGGGCCGCGTGAAGTTCAGCCGGGTACGTCGATCCGCGCGCCGTCGACATAGGCCCACGCGCCGTCCACGCGGACGAACGCGCTGTCCTCGCCGAACGAGGCGTCGCGACCACCGGCGGTGAGCCGGGCGAAGAACTGCACCCGGCCCTGGTCCCCGTCGACCGACGAGCCGAGCACCGTCAGCCCCTCGAAGGTCACCGCGCGGCAGTACGCCTCGAGGTCGGCCCGCCACTCGCGGGCGTCGGCCCCGCGGTGCGGCGAACGGGCAGAGGTGGTGCGCATCAGGTGGGACACGGCGCCGGTGGCGTACGCGGTGTACCGCGACCGCATCAGCGCCTCCGGGGTAGGCGCGGGACTCCCGTCGAGGATCGGTCCGCAGCACGCCTTGGTGCGGCGGCCCGATCCACACGGGCAAGGGGCATTTCGGCGGGACGAGATCATCCGGGCGGCCTAACCTCGGTCAGGGCCGCCCGTCGGTCCGGCACGGCTCGCCCCCGCACACGTCGATCACCTGGCCGGTGCGCAGGAACTCCACCAGCTGATCCTGCGCGGGCAGGTACTCCCGCAGCCACCCGTGGGGGTCCTCCGAGTCCGGCTGCGCCGGGTCCCCGTCGGGCGGCGTCGCGGGCGTCGGATCGGTCGGCACCCCGAAGTCGAACTCCACCAGCGCCGCCCCGGGGGCCGCCGGGTACCCGAGCTCGGGCAACCCGGTCACCGAGCGGACCGGCGGCGCCATCAGCGCGGCGCCGGCCGCCCGAGCGCTGAGGAAGCTCGCCTCGTTCACCACCTGCTGGTCGTCCTTGGCGACGTGGTACAGCACCTCGTGGTCCGGCGTGCCGGGAAGCGGGTCGCCGCGCAGGTGCGGCGCGAACGTGAGCGGGTCGGACCGGTCCCACCCGGTGCCGAGCAGCGCCAGGAACTCGGACACCGCGTCGGGCGCGGGATACCGCAGGGCCAGCGTGGCCACGAACGGGGTGAAGTCGGTGCTCCGGTGCAGCAGGAGCGGGTAGCTGCTGCCCGGGACCCCGAGCACCCCGCGGGTCAGGTCGACCGACACCGCGGTCACGATCGTGCCCACCGAGCCGCCCTGGCTGTTGCCGTAGTACCACACCGTGTCCGGGTCCCACGCGAGCGCGCCATCCGCCCTCCGCAGCCGCGGGTCGGGGTCGGCCGCGAGGGAGGTGCGCACCAGCCGTTGGTCCACGAGCTCGTTCGCCACCCCCTGCAACGCGAGGTCCTGCAGCTCGGGGAACCGCCCCCCGTCCCGGAACAACACGTTCGCCCACACCGCCGAGGCGTCCTCGTTCATCCCCTGTAGATCACACGCGAGGATCGCGAACCCGTGCCGCTCGGCCATCGAGCGCAGCCAGTCCTTGTCGGCCTCGCCCCGGCTCCCGAGCAGCCCGTGGCCGTACTGCAGCACCGGCACCGGCGCCGGGCCGTCGAACGCGGCGTGGGGGAGCTGGAGCCGAAACGGCCACCGCTCCACCCCGTCGACCACGGGCCGCCCGTCGTCGTCCCACCGCACGATCCGCAGGCCGAGCTCGTCGGGCGGCTCGACCACGCTGGGCGACTCCACCGTGCCGTCGAGGACGACCCGGATCGAGGGGTGGCACACCTCCGGGTCGTCGTCGACCCCGTCACACACCTCGATCCGCTCCACGGTGTACCGCGGACCCCCCTCCGGCAGCGCGGCCAACACCGCGTCGCGGATCGCGAGCATCGGGCCGGTGGCGTCGGCGGTGGACTGGACCGGGAACGACCACGCGAGCTGCAGCTCCCCCCGCTCGACCCCGGCCGCGGCGAGCGTCGGGAACACCACCTCCTCGAACCGCTGGCGCCGCGCGTGGACGCCCCTCCACCGGCTCGCGGTCCGGTCGCGCAGCGGCACGAACCCCTCGGCCGCGGCGACCTGGGCGCCCGCCGCGTCGGTGAGCCCCCGCACGCCCACCACCACGTCGTGGCCGCGCGGCAGGGGGACCGCCGGGCGGATCACCAGCAGCGGCGGGTCCATCTCGGGCGACAGGTAGTCGGGCTCGATCCAGTGGGGGATCCGCTCCCCGGTCTGCGCGTCGACGACGACCACCCGCGCGTCCTCGGCCAGGCTGGCGGCGCTGTCGAACGGGCCCGGCAGCGGCGCCACCGCCCCCGGCAGCTGGAACACCATCGGGCTCGCCGCGCCGAACGCGGCGTTGCGCGCGGTCGGCTCCGGATCGAGCTCTCCGTCGAGCAGGACCGGCAGCACCAGCCCCGCGTCTCCCACGTACGCGTCGGACGGGAACGGGTACAGGCACTCGGGCAGCAGGTTGTCGCACCCCTCGGTCCCGAGTGACTCGGCGACGCCGAAGTTCTGCTCGAGCCCTGGCCCCGCCTCTGGCGCATCGCACCCGATCCACCACCACATGTTCCCCTCCGCGGCGACCATCCTACGTCAGCGACAGCCACGCCTCGCGGTACCCGTACGTGAGGGACCACAGCTCGCGCCACCCGGCCGGATCGCGCGGCTCGAGCGACGGGTCGACCGCCCGCAGCCACCGCCGCACCCGCTCGAGCTCGGCCCCCTCGTCGGCCAGGCGCACCGCCGACCAGTCGGACTCCGGGGACGGCCGCGACAGCCACTGCGCGAGCGCCGGGCCGTGGCGTGCCCAGGTGGTGATCGGGGAGAACCCGTACGGCGTGACGTCGTCTTCGAGCGGGAACGCGTGGCCCTCCCACCGCGCGAGCCACTCGGCCGGCTCCCGCGGCGCGATCGACGCCGCGCGGGGCCAGGTGAACGCGCGCAGCTGGTGGTCCCACGCCGGGTTCGGCACCTGGGGCCCGGCGTGGACCCGGGGGCGCCGCCACTCGAGCTCGCCGGGGAACGCGAACCCGCGCGCGGGCGCGCGCTCGGGGCGGTCGCCGAACAACACCAGCGGGTGTCCGGGGTCGAGCGCGCCGGCGCGGTGGCGGGCGAGCAGCTCCGCGTAGCCGGCGCGCGACAGCTCGAGCCACCCGTCCGGGTGGGTGCGATCCTGCAGGCGCAGGCCGGCGGCGCGCCCGAGCCACAGGCGCGCGGCGTCGGCCCAACCGCGGGGAGCGGCGGGGTCGACCGCCGGGTGCAGCCGAGGCGGCGCGGCTCCGACTGCCCCCTTCCGGCGCAGGATCACGATCAGGTTCGACTTGAGCTCCTGCCACAGGTCGAGCGCGTACAAGGTGGCCCACGGGTCGAGGGACAGCCCGAGCGCCTCCCCCATCCCCCACGGGTCGCCCCACGGGCGGTGCACCACCGCGGCGAGCTCGAGCCCGGCGGCGTCGACCAGCGTGAACAGCTCGTGCGCGGAGAACGCGACCCCCGACACGTGCAGGAACCCGTCCACGACCCCGGCGGGGTTGGCCGCGTCCGCGTAGTCGTCGAAGGTGAACCGCAGCGGGTGGTCCGGCGGCAGGGATCCCATCAGCGCCCGCAGCCAGCCCGGGTGCCGCTCGTCGACGTACCCGAGGCCGACGAGCTGCGCGATCCGGGCGATCTGGAACACCCGGCGCCGCCCGAACCACGGGTACACCATCAGCCGGACCACCCCGTCCGGGGCGAGCGCCGCGGCGATCCGGGCGAGAGCGGCCCCCGGATCGGCGAGGTTCATCAACACCCCGAAGCACTCGATCCAGTCGAACGGGCCGGCCGGTGGCTCCTGGTCGAGATCGTGGTGCGCCAGGGTCACGTTTCGGAGGTGGTGCCGGTCGAGGCGCTGGCGGGTGATCGCGAGGCTCGCGTCGGACACGTCGGTCCCGAGCACCGACGCCTGCGGGTTCCCCACCGCGATCGGCACACACTGCCACGCGCCGCACCCCGCGACCCACACCCGCGGCCGATCCGGGCCGGGACCGAGCCCGGCGCGCGACCGGAGCCAGTCCGCGTGAAGCTGCCACACGTCTGCGGCGCCGATCGAGGCCGACAGGGGCAGATCGGGGTACGGCCACCGCTCGTACAGCGGCCGGGAGCTCGGAGGTCCCATCGGGCGCAGTGTACGTCAGCGCGGGCGGACCGCGGCCACCCCGGCGACGACGAGCCCCAGGCCGAGCCCGATCCCGCCGTGCCCGAGCCCGCGGTGCACCACCCCGTGGCTGCCGCACCCGAGCTCGAGCGCGACCGTGGCGACCGACCCGGCGAGCGCCGCGGCGCCGCCGTCCTTCGCCCGGGT
>JBEBJC010000573.1:0-5560 GCA_040080105.1 Myxococcota bacterium | reverse complement strand
TCCCCGTCTCGCGGCTGTGTCGAGGGTCCGTGGACCGCGGCGCGTCGCCGGATGGCCCGCGTCGCCCGGTCGCCGGAGTCCCCCGGCGCGCCGTGGCGCGGCGCGTGACGCACCCGTCGCGGAGAGTGTCGTGTCTACCTTCGACAATTGGCCTTCGACTTGGGATCCCACCACCCACGAGCCCGAGTGCCGCGCGCGGTGGGCCGCCGCCGGGCTCGACCGGTTCGACCCGGACGGCCCGGGTGAGGTGTTCGCGGTGGACACCCCGCCGCCGTACGTGTCCGCCGCCCACCTGCACGTGGGGCACGCGATGTCGTACACCCAGGCCGAGATCGTGGTGCGGTACCAGCGGATGCTCGGCCGACGGCCGTTCTACCCGATGGGGTTCGACGACAACGGGCTGCCGACCGAGCGGTACGTGGAGCGGACCCTCGGGGTGGACAAGGCCCACACCACCCGCGCCGCGTTCCGGGCGCTGTGCCTCGCCGAGACCCGCCGCGGGGCCGAGGTGTACGAAGAGCTGTGGCGCCGGCTCGGGCTGTCGGTGGACTGGGGGCTGCGGTACTCCACCATCGACCCGCACTGTCGGCGCACCGCGCAGCGGTCGTTCCTCGAGCTGTTCGCGCAGGGGCGGATCGAGCGGCGGAGTGACCCGGTGCTGTGGGATCCGTCGGTGGGCTCGGCCCTGGCGCACGCCGACCTCGAGACCCGCAGCCGGCGCCAGAAGCTGCACCAGATCGCGTTCACCGACGAGCTGCACATCGCGACCACCCGGCCCGAGCTGCTGCCCGGGTGCGTGGCGTTGTACCACCACCCCGACGACCCGCGGTACGCGGGGCGAACCGACGCGCCGGTGCCGCTGTCCGACCGGCGGGTGCCGATCCGGACCGACCGCGAGGTGGACCCGGCGTACGGCACCGGGCTGCTGATGGTGTGTACGTTCGGCGACCTCGACGACGTGCGGCGGTGGCGCCGCGACGGGCTCGAGCTCCGGATGGTGATCGGCCCCGACGGGCGGATGTTGCCGCTGGCCGGCCGGTACGCCGGCGCGAGCCCCGCCGAGGCCCGGCGCACGATCCTCGCCGATCTCGGCCCGGCGCACCTCGGGTTCACGATGGTGGAGCAACACGTGCCGGTGGCCGATCGGACCGAGGCCGAGGTGGAGCTGCACATCGCGCCGCAGTGGTTCCTCCGGATCACCGACCTCAAGGATCGGCTTCGCGCCCGCGCCGCCGAGCTGCGGTTCCACCCGGAGCACATGCGCGACCGGCTGCTCGCGTGGATCGACGGGCTCGCGTGGGACTGGAACCTGAGCCGGCAACGGTTCTACGGGGTGCCGTTCCCGGTGTGGCTGTGCGCGAGCTGCGGCCACGCGGTGCTGGCGGACCCGGCGTCGCTGCCGATCGATCCGCTCGAGGACCCGCCGCCGGTGGACGCCTGTCCGCGGTGCGGCGGAGAGCTGCGGGGCGACCCGGACGTGATGGACACCTGGATGACGAGCTCGCTCACGCCGCTGATCAACGCGAACTGGGCCGGCACCGAGGGGCGCCCGGCCGCGCCCCACCCGGCGACCGTGCGGGTGCAGGCACACGAGATCGTGCGGACCTGGCTGTTCTACACCCTGGTGAAGAGCGAGCTCCACTGCGGGTCGGTGCCGTTCCGCGACGTGATGATCTCGGGCTGGGGGCTCGACGAGCAGGGCCAGAAGATCAGCAAGCGCAACCTGCAGCCCGACGCCGATGGGTTCTGCCGGTACGACCCCGGGCAGCTGATCGACAAGTACGGCGCCGACGCGCTGCGCCACTGGGCCGCCGGGTCGACGCTGGGGCGGGACCAGCGGTTCTCGGACAAGGATGTCCGGGCGGGCCGGCGGGTGGCGGTGAAGTTGTGGAACGCCGGACGGCTGATCGCCCAGCTCACCGAGGGGTGGTCCGGGGTGGCCCCACCCCTGGCCGAGCGCCCCCCGGAGGACCGGGCGTTGCTCCACGCGCTCGACCGGGCGATCGCCACCGCCCGCGAAGGGCTCGATCGGTACGAGTACGCGCCGGGGCTGCGCGCGCTCGATCAGCTGCTGTTCGCGACGCTGTGCGACGACTGGCTCGAGGCGTGTAAGGAGCGGCTCCGGCTCGGGTCGGCGGCCGACGCGGCGCGGGCGACCGCGCGCGAGGTGTTGCGCGACCTGCTCCGCGCGTACGCGCCGTACCTGCCGTTCGTGACCGACGCGGTGTGGGCGCGGATGTTCGCCGACGAAGCCCCGACGGTGCACGCGACCCGGTACCCGGAGGTGCGCGGGGTGGAGCCGGTGCCGGAGATGGCCGCGGTGGCGGAGGTGCTCGCGGCGGTGCGGCGCGCTCGGACCGAGGCCGGCGTGCCGCAGACCACCCGGGTGGCGCGCCTCGGCTTGCCGCTGCGGGGGCTCGACGACACGGTGCGCGCGGCGTGCCGGGTGGACCTGCTCGAGCCGTCGGACGAGCTCACGATCGTCCTCGCGCCGCGGGCGTGAGCTCGGGGCGGTATACTGCCGCCCGGAGGTCCGATGAGCCCGTCCCGGTGGGTGGTCGCGCTGGCGCTCGGCTGCGGAGGCGACAAGGACACGGGCGACACCCCGTTCGAGCCGGTCGGGTCCACCGACTTCACCTTGCCGTCCCCGCCGATCACGACTACCCCGCCCGAGACCGGGGATCGGCCGGCGTTCACCTGCTTCGCCGACGTGGCGCTGGACCAGTGGCGCGACGGCACGATCGACGGCGTCGGGTACGACGGGTACGACGAGGAGAACCCCACGTTCCTGCTGTACGGCGACCGAGACCTGAACGGCAACGGGCTGCTGGACACCATCGACACCTACGAGCGCGACGCGGACGGCAACGAGCTGCGCCAGGTGCGCGAGCGGTCGGGCGCGTTCACGTCCACGTTCGGCTACGATCCGCAGGGGAACGTCGTGTCGTACACGCTCGACACGTCGTCGGACGGGCAGCTCGACTTCACGTACGAGGCCACCTGGGACGCCAACGACCAGCTGCTGCACTACGAGGAGGACTCGGACGGCGACGGCACCGTGGACTACCAGTTCGACTACACCCGGACCCCCGAGGGGTTCCGCGACGCCGCCGACGTGGACGCCGACGGTGACGGCGACTACGACGACCTGTACACCTACCTGCGCGACGACCAGGACCGCGAGTACAGCGTGACCGGGGACTACGGCAGGGACGGCATCCCCGACCGCCTGGTGACCTACTCCTTCACCGACCCGGTGCTCCGGGTGGGCGAGGGGACGGTCGACGAGCCGGCCGACGGCACGATCGACCTGGTGTTCGCCTTCGTGTACGACGCCGAGGGCCGCGAGCTGTACTACGCGACCGACAGCGCGCCCTCCGACGGGGAGTGGGAGGAGGAGTTCACCACGACCTACGACGCCGAGGGGCGGGTGCTCGAGGACGTCACGGTGAGCGCCGTGGGCACCCCGTACGAGATCCGCGTCACCAACAGCTACGACGGGTTCGGCCGGATGATCCGCACCGCCACGTGGATCGACCTCGACGGGGAGCTGTACCAGGACGACGAGCTGGTGATCACGTTCGGCGGCAGCTGCCCGTAAGGCACCGGCCGGGCCGCGAGCTCACAGGCCGCGCGCGTCGAGCTCCATCAGCACCGCGCCGGCGCTGCCGAGGTCGATCTGGTTCGCCGGGCTCAGGGTCAGGTCCGGCTCGAGCAGGACCACGTACGGCCACCACTGGAGCCCGAGGTAGTCCGCCGCCACGTAGGTGCCGTCGGCCAGCACGGGGATCTGCTTCGACGGGTACGCCTCGTCCCACCGGGCCGACACCTCGGGGTAGGCGGGCGCGCCGGAGAAGTCTTCGCCCAACACGGTGAGCCAATACACGTCGCCCTGCTTGATCGCCTTGGGCCCGTTCGGCCACAAGCTCCCGTAGTTGTACGCGTCCTCTCCGCCCTCGAGCCAGCTCGCGAGCGCGTTGCACGGGCCGCACCACTCGGCCGACACGTCGATCACCACCGGCTTGTCGGCGTTGTAGAAGTCGAACAGGTCGACCACCTCGCCGTGCTGGTCGACCAGCTTCAGCCGGCTGAACCGCTCGCCGTACGCGCGGTACCCGGCCGGGCCCGGGGTGATCACCGACTTGTCGGCCACGTACGGCCACCGGCCGGCGTAGATCCGGTCGGTCGGGTCCGCCGGGTCGTGGCCCTCCGCAAGCTCGTCGCGATCGGTGTACCCGTCGTCGTCGGTGTCGACGAGCAGCGGGTCGGCGCCGTTCGCGAGCTCGTATCCGTCGGGGAGGCCGTCGCCGTCGGTGTCGGTCAGCTTCGGGTCGGTGCCGAGGTCGATCTCCTCGCCGTCGCTCACGCCGTCGTCGTCGGAGTCCGCGTCGGCCGGGTCGAGGCCGAGGTCGGCCTCCTCCGCGTCGAGCAGCCCGTCGCCGTCGAGATCGGCTGCCTCGGGTGACGCACCGGTACAGCCGGCCATCGCCACCGCCAACCACCCGATCGAGCGCATTATGCCTCCGAACCGCAGCGTACCATGCCGGGTTCGGCCCGACGAACCCATCCGGCGCGACCGGCCGGGATACGCGGTCGGCGGAGGGGCGCGATGATCCACACCGACCACCGGTTCAGCGACGCGGTCGCGGCGAAGGTGACCGCGCTCGAGCAGGCGACCGACGCCGAGGTGGTGGTGGTGGCGGCGCCGCGGTCGGGCCAGTACCGCGACGTGGCGCTCACGCTCGCCGCCGGGCTCACCTTCGCGACCCTCGCGGCGTTGCTGGTGTTGCCGTGGCCGATCCACCCGGCGCTCGCGCTGCTCGACCTGGTGGGGGTGTGGGCGTTGGGCGGGTGGTGGCTCGCGGGGAACCCCCTTTCGGCGCGGCTCGCAGGGGAGGCGCGGCGGACCGCCCAGGTGCGCGAGGCGGCCGCGGCCGAGTTCCACCGGGAGGCGGTGCACGCGACCCCGCGCCGCACCGGGTTGCTGGTGTACGTCAGCGCGTGGGAGCAGCAGGTCGAGCTCATCCCCGACGTGGGGATCGAGGCCCGCGTCCCGCGCGGGAAATGGCCCGCGCTCACCGGCGCGGCGAGCGGGGTCGAGCCGTTCCTGGCGGCGCTCGACGCGATCGGGGTGGTGCTGGCCGAACACGTGCCGGCGACCCACGAGCGCGGGGTCGAGCTGGCCGACGCGCCGAGGATCCGCTGATGCTCCAGTGGCTCGATCACGCCCCTCCCGCGGTCAGAACGGGGCTCGTGGGCGGCACGCTGCTCACGCTCGGGGCCACCACCGTCGGCGCCCACACCCTCGGCCCGGCGGAGGGGCCCGCGGTGGCCGGCGTCGGGTTGGTGTTGGCGGGGGCGTGGGCGGCCGCGTGGTGGACCCGACCCGCGCCGCAGCCGGCGGTCGACGACGGCCTGCCGGCGGCGCGGCGCGCGCTGCTGTTGCGCGACGGGTTCGACCAGGCGGAGTTCGAGGCCCGGGTGGCCGAGATCGACGCCGCGATCGACGCCGGCCAGGCCCACGCCTACGCGACGGCGGAGGGGGTGGCGTCGCTGGCCG
>JBEBJC010000572.1:0-5574 GCA_040080105.1 Myxococcota bacterium | reverse complement strand
CCGCAGGACGGCCCGCCGCCGGCCGAGCCCGCGCCGGCCGAGCAGGCCGACCAAGCCGAACAGCGGATGGTCCACTACGACGGCTGGATGCGGCTGCGGGTCGCGAACCCCCGCGACACGCTGGAGGCGGTGGTGGTCGCCGTCGAGAAGCTGGGTGGGCGCACCGAGCACATGGCCGGGACCGTGATCACCGTGCGGGTGCCGGTGGCGAAGTTCGACGAGGCGTGGGCGGCGCTGATCGCGTTCGGGGACGTGCTCGACAAGTCGGTTCGCGCCGACGACGTGACCGAGCAGTTCACCGCGATGGATCTGCGCGCGCGCACGCTGCGGGAGACGCGCAACCGGCTGGTCGAGCTGCTGGCCCGCAGCAAGGACGAGGCGGAGAAGCTGATGCTGCTGGAGGAGCTGACCCGGGTGAGCGAGGAGCTCGACGCGCTCGAGTCGCAGCTGCGCACCCTCGCCGACTTGGCCGACTACTCCACCATCACGGTGGAGGCGGTCCCGCGCGAGGCGTTCACCGCCAGCGGCGGCCGGCCCACGTTGGCGGGCTTCGAGTGGATCTCCGGCTTGTCCCCGTTCAACCACTCCGTGTGGTCGGACTCGCACCGGGTCGAGCTCGGCGGGGCCGAGGGGTTGGTCACGCTGACCCCGCGCGGTCCGTTCGTGGCCGAGAGCGCCGACGGCGCGGTGTCCTGGGCGTACCGGGTCCCGAACGACCCGGTGGGCTCCGCCGCGTACTGGGCGAGCGCGGTCGAGGACCGGCTCGCCGAGGAGTTCGCCAACCCGCAGCGGACCCGGGTGGCGCAGTGGGAGTGCCTGGCGGTGGATCAGCCCGCCTCCGACGAGCCGTATCACTGGCAGGTGTGCGTCCGCTCGGTCGGGCGGCACGTCGAGGTGGCCCAGGCGTACTTCCCGTCGCCGGACACGCTGAAGCGGTACGGCCCGGCGGTCGAAGCGTCGCTGGCCGCAGGGGGTGGCACATGATCGCGCTGTGGTGGGCGGCGGCGTTCGCGCAGGCGCCCGTGTCCGAGACGCTGGTCACGGCGTCGGTGGTGGTGGCCGTCCCGCAGCAGGAGGACGCCGCCGACGCGGTCGTCGCGAAGGCGAAGGAGGTCGGCGGGTGGTTCCAGTCGCGCACGACCGGCGCGGTCTCGCTGCGGATCCCGAGTGACAAGCTCGAAGAGGTGCTGGCGTTCGCCGAGCAGCGCGGCAAGGTCGTGGACAAGGCGATGGCCCGGCAGGACCTCCACGCCGAGCTCGCCGATCTGCGCGGGAGGGTGTTGGCCCGGCGTGAGGTGCTCGACCAGTACTACCAGGTGCTGCGGTCGGCGAGCTCCGACTCGGTGGTGTCGGTGCAGTACCAGGTCACGCAGGCGGTGGAGCAGATCGAGCTGCTCGAAGGCCGGATCCGGCTGCTCGAGGATCAGGCGGCGCACGCCCGCCTCGACGTGGCGTTCCAGTTCCGCGACCGGGCGGCGCCGGCGCGCACCGCCGACTCGTCGTTCGCGTGGCTGAACACGCTCAACGTCCAGGACGTGATCGACAGCTTCCGGTACGTGCGCCCCTCGTTCCGGACGGGCGGGGTCGGCGTGACCACCCCGGACGGCTTCTCCACCTGGCGGAAGGGCGGGTGGCGGGCGGCGTCTCCCGACGACGTGTTGATGCGGGTGCGCACGCAGAAGCACAAGCCTCGGGCCGAGCTGTCGTTCTGGATCGAGGCCGTGCGCGAGCGGAGCAAGGCCGCGGGCTACAAGGTCCTGTCCGAGGCTCCGATCGAGGCTTCCGGGGTGAAGGGCGGGCTGATCGAGCTCGCCGCGCCGCTCGGCACCGAAGACTGGACCTACCTGATCGCGTTCTTCCCGTCGGGATCCAAGGTGGTCGTCGCCGAAGCTGCAGGGCGAATCACCGATTTCGAAGCGAGGAAGGCGTCGTTGCTGGCCTCGATCGGGGCGCTCGAGCTGCGGTAGCCCGCTCGGCCCTGGTGGGCCAGCAGGCGCCGCGCCGCCCGCGCGACCGACTCGTCGGAGCCCTCCGCTTCGGCGGCTCTGGCGAGCTCGGTCAGCGGGACCCACCGGGCCGCGAGCGCGTCCGAGCCCGCGCGGAACGCGGCGCCGAGCGCGCGCAGGTGGATGCGCAGATCGAAGTGCCGGTGGGGCGGGTCCCCCCGCAGCGGTGGGATCTCGTGCACGTCCACGTCGAGCAGCACCTCGCCGTCGGGCAGGTCGAGATCGACCAGGCCGACCTCCTCTGCCACCTCGCGGCGGGCCGCAGCGAACAGGTCGGGGTCGCCCGGCTCGATGTGGCCGCCGGGCTGGAGCCAGCGGTGGAGCTTGCCGTGGTGCACGAGCAGCACCGATGCACCGTCCGGGGAGGTCACGAACGCGCTGGCGGTGAAGTGGCCCGGGGAGAACTGCGCGCGACCGGTCGGATCACCGGTGGTGAGCAGCTCCAGCATCTGTTCGACGAACACGGCCTCTCGAGGATCCGACGCCTCGTGTGCCCGCAGCGCCCGCTCGATCGATCCGATCATGCCACCACCTTCCCATCGAGTGCCCACCGCCCGGCCGGCAGCAGGTGGCGGTTCTCCGACCACCATCTCCGCCAGCCGGCCAGGTGGGCGAGCTGAACCCGCCACGGCCCGTCGGCGTCGAACGGCAACGACGCCCCGCTGGTGATGACCAGCTCGTCGTACGCCGTGCGACGGACGTACGGGTCGCGGTCCTCCATCTGGTCGATCAGCCGTGCGAGGTCGAACGCCGCTCCGTGGCGGTACCGCACGCCCGGGGTGAAGCCAGACTGGCTCCGCTCCCACCACTCCGCCCACCGCGCCCGCACGCCGGGCTCGTCCGGATCGTCGGTCCGGCCGGTGAGGATGGTCAGCGCTCCGCACGCGACCTCGACCGTGCGCCGATCGCGGGCGTGCAGGGCCTTGAGCAACGTGGTCGCCCCGCGTGGGTCGCCGAGCAACCCGAGACCCTGCAGCGCGCCGATCGCACGCTCGCCTTCGCCCTCGGCCGCGCGCATCAGCAGCAGCAGGTGGTCGGGGCCGCCGTACCGCCCCACGATCTCGCCGGGGGAGCCGGTGAGGTCGGCGCGCTGATCGACGAGGGCGCGCCCGTGGAAGTCGACGCCGCGCCGATCGCCGAGCATCAACAACGCCAGCGCCGCGGGTTCGGCGAGCCGGGGGTCGAACAGCGACGGGACCACCGTCTCGACCACCGACCGATCGCCGATTCGACCGAGCGCGACGATCGCGCTCCGGCGCGCTGCGGGTGAGCCGTTCGCCTTCGCCGGGTCGAGGTCCACGAGCTTCACCAGCGCGCGGATCGCCGCCGGCTCGCGCCGCAGACCGAGGAGCTCCGCCGCCGCTGCGACCGCGGGCGCCGGACGCTCGTGTGGGCGCTCGACCGCGGTGAGCAGGCCGTCGACCACCGCGGCGTTCGGGGAGCGCGCGATCGCCCCCTGCAGCGCCCGGTGCATCACCCCGTCGATCCCGCGGGTGAACAGGTGATCGAGGAGCACCCGCGCCGCTTCGTAGGAGCGGTGGCCCGACAGGAGGTCCACCGCGGCGACGTACCGCAGCACGGGCGGGTCGGTGGGTCGACCGCGCCCGACCGACGCGGCGCGGGCGCACGCGTCCAGCTCGCGCGCGATCGAGGTCACCACCCCGTTCTCACACGCGGCGATCGCGAGCCGATGCGCCCCGAGCCTGCGTTCCGGGCGCTCGGCATCGGACCGATCCCACGGGGGCCGGGTGCGCTGCGCGTCGTGGCGGGAGCGGGCTTGGGCGGTCGCGCGCTCGAGGTGCCACGCGAGGCTCGCGCCGGGGTCACCCGCGAGTGAGTCGACCGCCGCCACCCCAGCCGCGAGGTCCGCCTCCACGAACCGCTCCCGAGCGGCCTGGCGGAGCGCCTGCGCGCGCCCGCCTTGCCCAGCCGCCTCGACGAACCGCGCGAGCCGAACCAGCGCCCAGGCCTCCCGTACCGGCAACTGGAGCGCGCGGAACCCCTCGACCGCCGCGGTGGCGAGCTTCAGCGCGGGCTCGCGGCGGCCCGAGGCCCAACTGACCTCGGCGCGCCGCAGGGTGAGGCGCAGGCGGGTCTCGGCGTCTCGGTCTCCCAGCTCCTCCAGGCCGGTGCGGTACGCCGCGTCTGCCGCCTCGGCGTCGGTCGCGCGCGCCAGGTCACCGAGCACCAGCGCGGCCATCGCCGACAACTTCGCCGATCCCACGCGCTTCGCGGCGCGACCGATCCCCTCGGCCAGCCCGCGCACCTCGTCGGGCCGGTCGTGCCTGATGGAACGTTCGACGCGGATGATCGCTGCATGGAGACGGCCAGACTCGTCGAGCCCGGCGGTGATCGCGTCGTCGACCAGCTCCTCTGCCCACGGCTCTTGACGTTGCACCGCGATCTCGGCCAACAACAGCAGCGCAGGGCCGAGCAGCTCCGGGGGCCCGTGGCGCCGGATCTGGCGGATCAGCTGCTCGGCGGCGTCGTGGTGGCCGAGGCCGGTCTCGAGCTGCACGAGCTCGATCACCACCGGCCACGGGGGCGTGCGCAGCCGGAACTGCACCGCGCGGGACAACAGGTCGGTGAGGGCCTCGCGGGCGGCGATCCGCCGACCCCGCCGCACCAGCGAGCGCGCCAGGTGCAGCGCCGCCGAGGTGACCACGGCGGCGGACTCCGCGTCGGTCACGTCGGCCACCTGCTCGGTCAGGAACCGGCCGAGCTCGCGCTCCCACTCTTCGTCCTCGCTCGGATCGTCGATCGGGTCGCGTCGGCGGTCCGGCGCGAGCGCCGCCAGCAGCTCCTCCCCCACCACCGGCGCCCCTGGCCACGGGACCGGGAACCGGGTGCACCGCAGCGCGGTGTGCCAGGCATGTCGCGCGGCGGCGCGGTCGCGGATCGCGAGCGCGTCTCCCAGCAGCTGCCACGCGCGCCCGCTCGTGGGGTCGCGCCGGGTGGCGAGCGCGAGCAGCTCCTCGGCTTCGTCGGGGCGGCCGGCGGCGAGCGCGGCCGCGCCGTCGCGCAGCGCCAGCACCGGGTCGTGTGGGGCGATCTCCCGCCGGAGCGCCGCGAGGTCCTCCGAGCGCACCACCCGGGTCTCGATCCGGGCGATCTCGGCGTCGAGCCAGGTCAGGAACCCGCGGTACACCGGCTCGAGGCGGGCCCCGTCCCACAGCCCGAACACGAACCCGTCGGACTCGGTGGGGAGTAGGCCACCGGCGCGACCGGGCTCCCCCTCGACCGCGACCAGCGGTTCGGCCGCGGCGAACGCCCACCGCTCGTCGCCAGGCCCGTCGGCGAACAGGATCACCTGTGGGGTGGACACGCTCGCGGCGGACATCTCCGACGTGCTCCGCAGGCGGAGAGAGCCGCGGAACAGCGAGGCGCCGTTGTGCAGGGCGAGGAACCGGCGCAGATCTCCGGGGAGCCTGCGACCGAGGTGGTTCTCCAACGCCTGCACGGCGGCGGGCGAGGCGCCCGCCGACAGCACGTTCACGTCGCGGCGATACCGAGCGACCACGCGCTCGAGCACGGGGAGGGCTTCCATGGGCGGACCGTCTCGGGGAGG
>JBEBJC010000571.1:0-5599 GCA_040080105.1 Myxococcota bacterium | reverse complement strand
GAGCCTGGGGCGGCGATCCCCCTCGCGGGTCCGTTCCGGTACATCGGCGCCACCCGCAAGGGGATGCACAAGTACGCGACCGACATCCCGGTCCGCCCCCGGGGGCTGTTCTTCAACAAGCCCCAGGCCGGTCTGTCCCTCGCCACGCGCGACGGGACGCCGGTCCGGTACGACCGGTTCGGGAAGTCGGAGCAGCCCACTTGGGGCCACGACCGCACCGAGCTCGTGTTGTACTTCCCCGACACGAGCCGGGAGCCGGGGGCCGGTGAGTTCGTGCTCACCGACACCCGGGCGGAGGATCGCGAGAGGGCGCTGAACCTCCGGTGGTCGGGAGAGCCGGCGGAGCAGTTCGCCTGGACCACCATCCAAGAAGGATGGGACAACCGGCGCGGGCTATTGGTGCCGGCGCCCGCCCGCGCCGCGTGGGACGTGCAGATCCCCGCGTCGGGCGAGCTGCGGTTCGTCGCTGGGTTGGTCGAGCCCGAGATCAAGGTCGGCGCGGCCTCCGACGGCGCGACGGTGCGGGTCGAGGTCGACGCCGACGGCGCCACCACCGAGGTGCTGCGGGTCCCGGTGGCCCTGCACGCGTTCGACAGCCAGCGGGTCGATCTGTCGCGGTGGGCCGGAAAGAAGGTCCGGCTGCGGATCGCGACCGATCCCGGAGCGTCGACCGACTACGACTACGTGTTCGTCGGCGAGCCGATCCTCACCAGCCGCAAGGCGAACCCCACCCGGGTGGTGATGGTGTTCCTCGACACCCTCCGGCCCGACCACATGTCGCTGTACGGCTACGGTCGCGACACCTCGGCGGCGATCGACCCCCTGGTCGACGAGGCCGCGGTGTTCGACGCCGCGCGCAGCGTGGCGCCGTGGACGCTGCCCTCGTCGCGCACCCTCGTCACCGGGCGGCAGCCGGAGGACTACGGCGTCGCGCAGACCCTCCCGGGGATCCTGCACGACCGCGGCTTCGCGACCGGGATGATCGCGGGCAACGTGTACCTGTCGGTGAACTTCCAGATGGAGCGCGACTGGGACTTCCACCGGGTCGGGCTGTGGCCGCCGGCGAACGAGGCGACCGACGAAGCCCTCGCGTGGCTCGCGGACCACGAAGGGCAGGACGTGCTGCTGCAGCTCCACTTCATGAGCAACCACCTGCCGTACGTGGAGCCGGAGCCGTACCGCCACAAGTACGCGACCGACACCACCCCGCCGCTGCGCGACGGCTTCCTGCTGTCGGACGTGCGTCAGGGCAACGTCGGCTCCGACCCGGAGGCGCAGCAGTACGTCACCGATCGGTACGACAACAACGTCGCGTTCGCGACCGACCAGGTCGCGCGCCTGCTCGAGGCGCTCGACCAGGACGACATCGTGGTGATCTTCGCCGACCACGGTGAGGAGCTGTGGGACCACCAGGGGTTCGAGCACGGGCACACGCTGTACGACGAGCTCCTGCGGGTGCCGCTGATCCTGCGCGCCCCCGGGGTCCCCGCCGGGCGGATCGCGGCCCCGGTGAGCCTGCTCGACCTGACCCCGACGCTGCTCGACCTGGTGGGCGCTCCCCTCCCCTCCGACCTCGACGGGCGCTCGTTGCTGCCGCTGGTGCGGGGCGAGCCCGGCGCGGCCGAGGCGTTCGGCGCCCGCGACCAGGCGTTCGGGCGGCCGCTGTACGGCAGCGAGCGGTGGGGCGTGCTGCACGGGTCGTCGAAGTGGACCACCACCGAGGGCAAGGAGGCGCTGTTCGACGTGGCGGCCGACCCGGATGAGAAGAAGAACGCGCTCAAGGGCGACGCCGGCGGTGCGTCCGCCGAGTACCGGGACTACCTGCAGGGCGCGCTCGGGCGCCCGGTCGGCGCGGGGTATCGCCTGCAGCCCACCAACCACAAGGGCGGGAAGAACATCCCCGGTCTGTGGGCGCTGTGCACCGTCCCGGGCGGGTTCTCCGAGGCATGGAAGGCCGACGACCCGCTCGAGAACAGCGAGGCGACGGTGCACACCCTGTCCGACCCGGCGGAGATCGCGCGACGCCTCGCGACCTACGGGATCACCGACCACGCGGTCGGGCCAGACGACGGCGCGGTGGAGGTGTGCTGGCACGCCGGCCTGTACGGCTCGCGCGAGGTGTACACGGTGCCCGCGCGCCCGCTCGACCAGGTCGGGCGACAGATGGTGTGCAGCGCGTACTACGGCGACGGGTCCGGCGGGCACTCGGGCACGTCCCGGATCCCGGCCGACCGCGACCCGACGCTCGCGGGGGGCCGCTCGCTGCCGCTGGCGAAGCTCGCGCTCGACGCGCGCCAGCTCGCGTGGGGGTTCGGCATCGCGCCGATCCCGGCCGCCGACACGATGCCGCTCGAGGGCCGCGACGCCGAAGCCGACGAGATGCTCGCCGGGCTCGGTTACGTGGACCCGGAGAAGCCCGACGGGGAGCCGGCGGGCCCAGCGCAGACCGACGGCCGGTGTGTTCCGCCGGCCCCCTCGACCCAGGGAACCTCTCCGTGACGCTGCTTCCGTTCGCGTTGTTGTCCTGCTCGGGGGGGCGCCCCGCGGCCGTGCCGGCCGACGTGGCGAAGACCGTCCGGCTCGAGGACCTCCCGTTCGCCGAGTACCAGCCCGCGCCGCACAACCGCCCCTCGGCCGAGCGCCCGCCCACGGCGATCCCGCTGGTGGGTCCGTGGCACAGGGATCAACAGAACGGCCGGAAGGGGTACAGCGCGCCGATCCCGATCCGGCCGCGGGGGCTGTTCTTCTACCGACCCGAGGCGGGGATCCGGCTGCTCGACACCGAGCACCAGAACGCCGAGATCCCGTACGCCGAGCGGGGGGACGGCCCGATCTTGTGGACCCACGACCGAGACCAGATCTCGGTGTGGATGACCGGTGACGCGCCCGCGGCGGGCAGGTTCGCGCTGTCGTACCCGCTCGCGTCGGAGCGCGAGGCCCAGCTGAACCACGCCCACGCCGGCCTGTCCGACGCCGAGTTCGCGTGGACCACGATCCAAGACGGGTGGGACGCGCGCCGAGGCTTGTTGCTGCCGGCGCCCGGGACCGCCGCGTGGGAGCTCGACGTCCCCCCCGCGGCCGAGCTCCAGTTCACCGCCGGGCTCGTGGAGCCCGAGCTGCGGGACGCCGACCCGTCCGACGGAGCGGCGCTGTCGGTGACGGTGGTGGTCGACGGCGCCGAGACCGAGGTGTTCACCGGCCCGCTCGCCCCCCGGTCGTTCCGCCCCGAGCGGGTCGATCTGTCCCGGTTCTCCGGCAAACACGTCAAGCTCGTGATCCGCTCGGATCCGGCCGGAAGCCCGGTGTTCGACTACGTGTTCCTGGCCGAGCCGGTGGTGGCCAGCCGAAAGGCCGACCCGGTGCGGGTGGTGATGGTGTTCGTCGACACCCTGCGCCCGGACCACCTGAGCCTGTACGGGTACGACCGCGACACCTCGGCCGCGCTCGACGGGCTCGCCTCCGAGGCCGCGGTGTTCGAGGCCGCGTACACCGTCGCCCCGTGGACGCTGCCCTCCGCCCGCAGCCTGGTGACCGGGCGCCAGCCGGAGGAGTACTTCGAGGCCGAACCCCTGCCCGCGCTGCTCGGCAAGCAAGGCTTCGCCAGCGCGTTCTTCGCGGGCAACGTGTACCTGTCCACCAACTTCGGCATGGACCGCGCGTGGGACCTGCACCGGGTGGGCGGGCTGTGGCCCCGGGCCGACCAGCCGACCGACGACGCTCTGCGGTGGCTGGAGGAGCACGACGGCCGCGACGCGATCGTGCAGGTGCACTACATGGACGCCCACCTGCCGTACCTCGAGCCCAGCAGCTACCGACACAAGTACGCCGGCGACGCCGATCCCACGCTCGGCGAGCGGTTCGAGCTCGGCGACGTGAAGCGCGCGGGCGTCGACAAGAACGAGGCCGCTCAGCAGTACGTGCGCGACCGGTACGACAACAACATCCGGTACGCCACCGACCAGATCGCCCGCCTGGTCGAGGTGCTCGACGACAACGACATCCTGCTGATCTACGCCGACCACGGCGAGGAGTTCTGGGATCACGGGAAGTTCGAGCACGGCCACAGCCTGTTCGGCGAGCTGTTGCACGTCCCGCTGGTGATCCGCGCGCCCGGTGTGCCGGCAGGGCGGATCCGCGAGCCCGTGTCCCTGCTCGACCTCGCCCCCACGATCCTCGAGCTCGCCGGCCAGCCGATCCCGGCGGAGCTCGACGGGCGGTCGCTGGTGGCGCTGACCCGCGGAGACGCCGACGCGAAGGCCGCGTTCGACGCTCGCGATCTCGGGTTCGGCCGCCCGCTCTACGGGATGGAGCACTGGGGGGTGCTGCACGACGACCACACCTGGATCACCAGTGAAGGCCGCGAGGGCCTGTACGACCTCGACCTCGACCCGGCGGAGAAGACCAACCTGCTGCTGAACGACGCGGACGACGGCGGGGCCCCGTACCGGGCCGCGCTGGCCGGCGCGCTCGGCCGGGAGGTGAAGGCGGGCTACCGGCTCACCCCGACCACGTACAAAGGTCGACCCGAGCTCGGCACGGTGGCGATCTGCTCGGTACCCGGAGGCTTCTCCGACGTGTGGCCGGGCGGTGATCCCCTGATGAACAGCTTCGCGCTGATGCAGAAGATCGACGACCCCGCCGCGATCGCGAAGCGCCTGGCCGAGTTCCAGATCACCGACCACGCCGTCCCTGCCGACGCGGGAGGCGTCGAGGTCTGCTGGCCCCCGGGGTACTTCGCCGGCCGCGAGGTGTACGTCGTCCCCACCCGGCCGCTCGACGAGGTCGGGCGGCAGATGGTGTGCAGCGTGTACCTGGGCAACGCCGCCGGCGGCAAGCGCGCCACGATGACGTTCCCGGAGAAGCGGGTACCGGGCCTGGGCGCGCTGCGCACGCCGATCAACAAGGCGCTGTTCGAGCAGCGACAGGTGTTGTGGCAGTGGGGGATCGGCCCGGTCCCGGCCGACGTGGGCTCGATCGACGGGTTCGACTCGGAGGCCGCGGGGATGCTGAAGGAGCTCGGGTACCTCGAGCGGGACGGGACCGCGCCGGTGCCCGAGGGGGAGCGCCGCGAGAGCCCGACCCCGTGTGAGGCGCCGGCGGTGCCGCTCGCGCCGATGTCGCCGCCCCCCGCCCGGTGAGGGAGATCCCGTTCGGGTTTTTCTTCGGGGGCTCTCAACCCCCGAGCCTCGTCCGGCATCCCACTGCCGTGACCGACTCCACCCCGTTCCCGAACCCCGTGTTCCTGTCGGACGCCGCCAGCCCGCAGCCGGAGGTGAGCCCAGCCGAGGCCGTGTCGCTCGCCGTGCTGCGGGCGCAGCGCGGGGACAGCACCGCGTTCGAGTCGGTGTACCGCGAGCACGTGGACCGGGTGTACACGCTGGTGCGCAGGATCACCGGCGACGCCGCCACCGCCGACGAGGTCTGCCAGGACGTGTTCGTGCGGGTGTGGGAGAAGATCGGCTCGTTCCGCGGCGAGTCCGCGTTCTCGACCTGGCTGCACCGGTTGGCGGTGAACGTGGCGCTGGTGGACCGGCGCTCGACCGGGCGGCGGCTCGCCCGGGTCACCCCGGACGGTGACCCCGCCGACGCCGCCCCCGAC
>JBEBJC010000570.1:0-5606 GCA_040080105.1 Myxococcota bacterium | reverse complement strand
GTCCCCCTTCGGGCCGGGCTTCTGGCCTCCTTCGGGCACCCGCTCGCGCTCCCCGGCGCCCGCGTCGCCTCCGTCGGGACCGCTGCCGGCGCCCCGATCGGTGCGGCCGTCCTGGCCGCCCCCTCCCTGGCCGCCCTTGTCGCCGCCGCCCTTCTTCTCGTCGGCGCCCTTCTTCCCGCCCTTCTTGCCGCCGTCCTTCTTCGGCGCCTTGAAGTCGCCGAACTGAACGTCGGCCTCGATGCCGGCCATGAAGTTGAACAACAGGTTCCCGCCAACGTCCTGCGGGTTGGCGTCGAGGTCGGTGTAGTTGGTGCGCGCGGGGATCGCGTCCTGCACGAACACACCCAGACCGTACATCCGGGTCTTGTCGAGGAACTGGGCCGAGGCTCGGGCGCGGATCGGGTAGTAGTTCATCTTCAGCGACTCGTTGTCGCCGCCCGGCAGCTCGGCGTCTCCGCTCCACTTCACCGAGCCGTACCCGACCTGGCCACCCAGCACGAAGTCGAAGTTGTCGACCTCGTACAGCACCCGGTCGTAGTTCACGGTGAGCCACCCGTCGAAGTACCGCTGACCGAACGCCAGGCCGGCGCCGGCGCCGATCCGGTTCTGCGCGTCGATCCCGTAGAACCCTTCACCGCCGAGCCGAAGGTCGAACCCGACCGGGTTGAGCGTGGTGAACCGCGGGTCACCGTTGTCGTCGAGGTCGCGGTCCTTGTTCTCCCCTTCGGTCTCCCCGGCCCGCGGCCCGTTCTCCAGGAAGTCGTAGCCGGCGATCGCAGGCGGCAGCGCGTACGGGTACCGCCCCGGGAGGAAGCTCGTACCCACCTTCACGCCGGCGCCCCACATGTACGGCCCGCTGTCGGCGGCCATCGCCGGCGCCGACCAGCAGGTGAAACCCAGCAGAACCCAGCCGGCACCCCACATCCGCGTCATCGCTCTCCCTCCGTCCGCCGCTACCTTAGCGTGAGGCCTTGGACGACGGGAGCCGGTGCGACATTCGGCGCCGACGAAAGATGTCGAGCGATGTGCCGAGGAGCACGACAAGCTGCAGACATGGAGGGCTCATGGACCGTAAGGTCGTGTTGGCGTTCCTCGCTGGGCTCGGCACCGCGGCGCTGATCAACCGTGTGTCGAGAGCGCCGGATCCGCCGCCCGACCCCGCCGACGGCATCCACGCCGCGCGCCGCGCCTCGTCCGACCCGGCGCACCGCGCGGTCGCGCGCTCGGCGGCGCCCGACCCCGACCCCGAGCCGGAGCCGGACGCGGTCAGCACCTTCGAGCAGGTGGTGCGGAAGATCGCCGAGTACTCGGGTGAGGGCGTGGTCCGGTGCGACGCAGGGACAGACCTGCCCGACGGGCCGGTGAACGGGATCGGCCGGGCATGGGTGGAGGACGGCGTGCTGGTGGGCTCGGTGGGCGAGCCGTCGGGCCAGGCGCGGATCCAACTCGCGGAGGACCCGCTGTCGGCGCCGCCCCGGGTCGTGATCCGGTGGTCGGGCGCGTGGCCGGGCGAGACCGGCGCCTGCTCGGTCGCCGCGCCGAAGCGGGTCGCGGTGAGCGGCCGGGTCGTCGACCGACAGGGTCGGCCGGTGCGGCAGGGCGAGGTCGGGAACCTGATCGACGGCGCGCAACCGATCGGCGACGACGGCCAGTTCGCGGTGCTTTGTTGGCAGGGCGCGGCGTGTCCGCTGGCCGCTCGGCGCGGGGGCGGCGCCCCGTTCGGCCCGTTCCTCACGGTGGTCCCGGACAAGGTGACGACCGGGCTGGTGGTCGTGCTCGACGACACACCCCCCGACGACCTCGAGACGTACCTGGTGCAGCGGGTGGCGGAGGACGAGCGGCTCGAGCGGCTGCCCGACCCGCTCATGCTCGCGCTCGCCGACCCGGAGCTGCCGACCGAGAGCCGCCCGGTGGTGGAGCGGTGGCTCGCGGAGGAGCGCGAGGGAAGGAGCGTCGCGCGGGCGCTGCTCGCCGAGGTCGCCTCGCGCTGATCAGGTGAAGGTGCCGACCAAGCCGAGCTCCTGGCGGAACGACCACAGGTTCGCCGGGGGCGCCACGGTCAGGCCGAGCGCGCGCAGGCCGTCGAGCCACCGCGGGAGATCGTCGACCAGGTCCCACTCGTTCAGCTTCAGGGTCGCGAACAGTCCGCGCAGCCGCGGGCGGTACCGAGGGATCAGGCGCTGCAGGGCGTGTAGCGCGACCGGCGCCGCGACCGACACGTCGAGCACGATCCACTCGATCTCGGCCGGCAGGTCGTCGCGCGGGACCCCCTCGATCGCCTTCGGGATCTGGGTGAACGGGCGGCCGGCGAGCCGCGGCGGGAGCACCACCCCCTGCGGGTCCACGCCGGTCACCGACAACCCGCGGTCGAGCAGCGCGACGGTCGCGCCGCCCGGAGCGCAGCCGATCTCGAGCGCCCGGTCGCCCGCTGCTGGCGCGACGCCGGACCACGCGATCAGCTCCTCGAGCTTGTTCCAAGCGCGGCTCGGCGCGTCGGCCGGCGCGTGGACCGGCCACTGGCCCCCGGGCAGCGGTCCGCGCCCAGGCCCGTGGCGGTGCCACGACGCGATCACCGGCTCGCCCTCCCGCACGAGCAGCTCGACCACCACGTCGCCGTCGGCCGCCGGGCCCGGGTCGCCGCCGACCTGGAGCGCCACCTCGTCGGCGTGTGCCTGCCACCGCGCCAGCACCGGATCGGGCACCTTGCCGGGGCGCCCCGCCTCCCCCGGGACCACGTGGATCCGGCGCGGCTCGGGGACGCTGGCGAGCTTGTCGCCCAGCGCGGCCAGCTCCGGGACGACGCCCAGCGACACGCCCCAGCTGCGCACCAGCGGGTGGGGACGCGCCGCCGCCGGCGACGGCGCGCGCTCGAGCTTGAACGTCACGACGCCGGGACGCGCGAACGCCGGGCGCGCGCCCGCGATCGCGGCGGGCACGACGCGGCGCACCGTCGACTCGGCGCCGACGTGGCAGGTGGTGAGCAAGAACACCGTGGCCTCCGGATCAGTTCGGCGAGATCTCGAGCAGCTCGAGGCCCGGCGCCTCCGACAGCGCGTAGTTCAGCGGCCACGGCGACGGTGAGAGCACCACCGGGTGGCCGTATCGGTCCTCGACCAACACGTAGTCGGGGCGCTTCTTCAGCCACTCGAGCCCGCTCGGGGCGCCCGCCACCCACCGCGCGACGGTGAACGGCGCCGGCTCGAGCTCGGCGCGGGTGTTGTACTCGTTCTCGAGCCGGACCTTGAGCACCTCGAACTGCAGCAACCCGACCGCGCCCAGGTACGGGTCGGCGGGGCCGAGCCCGAGCCGGTAGAACAGCTGGATCGTGCCCTCCTGCGACAGCTGGGTCAGCCCCTCCTGCAGGTGCTTGCGCCGGGTCGGGTCCTTGAGCCGGATCCGCGCGAAGTGCTCGGGCGCGAACCGCGGGATGTTCTTGAACTCGACCTTCGGGCCCGTGTACAGCGTGTCGCCGATCCGCAGCTCGCCAGGGTCGTACAGCCCCACGATGTCGCCGGGCGCCGCCTCGTCCACGATCGACCGCTCCTGCGCCAGGAACGTGTGGGGCTTGGACAGCCGGAGCTTGCCCTCGGTCCGCGCGACCTGCACGTCCATCCCGCGCTCGAACTGCCCGCTCACCACCCGCATGAACGCGATCCGGTCGCGGTGGCGCGGGTTCATGTTCGCCTGGATCTTGAACACGAACCCGGCGAACTGCGGATCGAGCGGGCTCTTCATGCCCGAGGTGGTCTCGCGGGCGGTCGGGGCCGGCGCGATCGAGATCAGGGCCTCGAGCAACAGCCCCACGCCGAAGTTGGTCATCGCGGAGCCGAAGAAGAACGGCGAGACCTCCCCCGACAGGTACTGCTGCAGGTCGAACGGGTCGCCCGCCGCGTCGAGCAGCTCGATCGACTCGCGCAGCTCACCGAAGCGACGCGCGCCGATCCGCGCCTCCAACGCCGGGTCGTCGAGGGCGTACCGGACCTCCGGCACCACCTCGGTGCCCGACGCCGCGCGCTCCCACAACACCGCGACCTTCCCGATGCGGTCGTACACGCCGGTGAAGTCGGCGGCGTCGCCGATCGGCCAGTTCAGCGGGACCGTCTTGATGTTCAGCGTGCGCCCGACGTCGTCGAGCAGGTCGAGCGGCTCGCGGCCGGGGCGATCCATCTTGTTCACGAAGGTCATCACCGGCATCTTGCGCAGCCGGCAGACCTCGAACAGCTTCAGGGTACGCGGCTCGACGCCCTTCGCCGCGTCGATCAACATCACCGCCGAGTCGACCGCCGCGAGCACCCGGTAGGTGTCCTCGGAGAAGTCGGCGTGTCCCGGCGTGTCGAGCAGGTTCAACCGGCATTCGCGGTGGTCGAACTGCAGCACGGACGAGGTGATGGAGATCCCCTTCTCCTTCTCCATCTCCATCCAGTCCGACAGCGCGTGGCGGCTCGCCTTCCGCGACTTCACCGCGCCCGCCACGTGCACCGCGCCCGCGTACAGCAGCAGCTTCTCGGTGATCGTGGTCTTGCCGGCGTCCGGGTGGCTGATGATCGCGAAGGTGCGCCGGCGCGCGGTCTCGAAGGCGGGGTCCATCGTGTCTCCCCGCCCTGACTAACGCGGACGGCGCGATCCGCCGCCGTTCACAGCGCCCCGGCCGCGAAGGTCGGGTACCCCGGGGCTCCCGCGTCGTCGGTGGCCCCGACGAACGACAGCCGGGTGTACGTGGGCCCAGGCGCCGGGTCGGCGGGGGTGACGAGGCCGGGGCGCTCGAGCACGAACGTCACGTCCGGCGCCGCGGTCACCTCGCCCTCCGGGTCGGTCACGAACGCGTCGTGCACCGCCGGGCTGCCCGCCGCGTCGACCGCGAACCCACCGGCGGGCGGCACCGACACCACCTGGTCGAACGGCAGCTCGACCCGGGCGGCGCGGCGCTCCCCCGGGCCGGAGACCCCGCCGTTGGTGGCGACCTCGTACCCTTGCACCGCCACGTCCCAATCGTCGGACGCCGACGGGTCGGGCGGCGCGAGCGCGACCTGCTCCGCCAGCGACAGGTACACCGGGTCGGTGCCGGTGGCGTCGACCCGGAGCCCCTCCCCGGCCACGGTGAGCGGCCCCGCCTCGGTGATCGGCGCCCAGGTCAAGGTCGGCCAGCCGGAGTGATCCTCCCAGTAGTAGCTGTCCATCCGGACCCGCCACGCGCCGGTGTCGTCGCGCACCACGTACACCTGGTCGGCCGGCGTGAGGCTGTGGTCGGTGATGTCGTACAGGAACCAGCCGGAGAACGGTCCGTCCGGCCGGCCGTCGGCGTCGGCGTCGGCCTCGTCGGTGCGCCAGCCGGTGAGCGGCGCCCACCGGACCGCCTCGAGCGCGATCCCCTCCAGCACGACGGCCTCCCCGGCCCCGTCGCCGCTGACCCCGCCGTCGAGCGCGACCAGCTCCCGCCGGAACGCGAGCTCCCACGCGTCGGTCTCGGCCACCCGCACCCCGCCCTGGGACAGCGACAGGTACACGAACTCGAACTCGTCGGTGGCTTGCGCCACGGTGGTGAACGTGCCGTCGCCGTTGTCGGTGGTGGTGACCACCGGATCGAACGGGGGCGGCGGGGTGAACCC
>JBEBJC010000569.1:0-5612 GCA_040080105.1 Myxococcota bacterium | reverse complement strand
GTGGCCGAGGACCTGCGCGCGCACGACCGGACCGCTCGGTACGCGGCGTACCTCGAGGGCACCGGCGCGGTCACGCTGCACACCGACGTGCCCGCCGAGGCCCACCTGCACCGGGTGGGGGTGCGCGACCGGCGGTGGGTGCCCGAGCCGGTGCGCTCGCTCGGACAGACCCCGCTCGACGCCGTGCCGCTGCCGATGGGCGACTGGGTGATCACGCTGCACCGCGACGGGCACGAGGTCGTCACCTACCCGGTCGAGCTCCGGCGCGGCGAACACTGGCACGGGGTGCGCCCGGGCGGGACCGCGCCGCACCCGGTGTGGGTCCCGCCGGTCGGCGCGCTCGGCCCGGGCGAGCGGTACGTGCCCGCCGGTTGGTTCTGGTCGGGCGAGGACGAGCTCGAGCACACCCTGCCGGTGCGCCGGGTGTGGGCCGACGCCTTCGTGATCGGGCAGTTCCCGGTCACCGTCGGGGAGTACGTCGGGTACCTGAACGCGCTGCTCGCCGCCGGGGACGAGGCCGGGGCGCTCGCGGCGGCCCCGCGCCTCGGCGACGCCGACGAGCCGCTGTTCGCGCGCGACGCGTCGGGCCGGTTCACCGGGGTGCGGCGCGACCGCGACGGGCCGGGGTGGGACCTGCTGCCGACCGGGCTCGACGTCCCGGTGTCGAGCGTCGACTGGACCCAGGCCGCCGGGTCCGCGCGGTGGGCCGGGGCGCGGCTGCCGATGGAGCTCGAGTGGCAGAAGGCCGCGCGCGGCGTCGACGCGCGGCGGTACCCGTGGGGCGAGCACTTCGAGCCCGGGTGGTGCCGGATGGCGCTGTCGGCGCCCGAGATCATGATCGTGCCGGTCACCGCGTACCCGATCGACCACAGCCCGTACGGGGTGCGCGGCCTGGCGGGCAACGTCGCGGACTGGGTCGCGGACGGGGTCCCCGAGCTCGCGGCCCAGCGCGACACCGACGTGGTGCTGGTCGAGACCTGGGACGCCCCGCAGCGGATCGCCGCGGGTGGATCGTGCGGCGCCGGCCCCCGCACCTGTGAGACGACCCAACGCTCGAGGATCACCGCGACCTCCCGCGGACTTCGGATCGGATTTCGCCTCGCGCGCTCGATCGGGTGAGACAACGGGGCGGCCCGAACGTTGAGGGTCCGGAGGTCTCATGTTGTTGTGGTGGACGGCGGCGGCTCAAGGGGCTCCGGTGGCGCCTCACCGGTGCGCGACCGCGCCCCACGCGGGATCACCGGCCTGCGCGTGCCTGGTGGCCGACCCCGACGGCCCCTCGTGGTGGGGCGGCGCCGAACCGCCGAGCGTCGCGGAGACCTGCTTCGACTGGGAGGCGGTGATCGACGCGACCCCCGACGGGCACCTGTTCGCCGAGGCGCTGTACCAGCGGGCCCGGAGGATCGCCTCGGACCGCGGGTACCAGTTGATCTTCGCCGGACTGGTGACCCAGGACGGGAAGGACCAGCTCAGCGACCACGTGTGGCTCGAGGGGTACGGCCCCACGTACGAGCTCCGGATCGACGGCAAGCCGGTCGCGATCGTCGAGACCCACGGCCGGGTGCCGTGGGGCGACGTGGTGGTGGTCGACGACGACGGCGACAAGGTGGCCGACTACGTCGTGCCGTTCGTGTCGGGCGAGCTGTGGGTGATCTACGGCCCGCTGAACGGCGAGCTCGTCGAACTCGATCCGAAGAAGTGAGCCCGCTCGACGACGACGACGCGCTGCGGTTCTTGTTCGCGAGCGCGTTCGAGCACGGCGGAGCCCTGGACGACTGTCCCGCGCCCGAGGTGCTGCTCGACACGCTCGAGCGCCGGCTCGCCCCGGAGCGCCGCGCCGCGGTCGTCGACCACCTCGCCGCGTGCCCGGTGTGCGCCGAGACCTGGCGCCTGCTGGTGCTCGAGCGGGAGGCCCCATGAGGCACGGCTTCCATCCCCCTCTCCCCCTCGGGGGAGAGGGCCGGGGTGAGGGGGCGCGCCCATGAGGCAGGACGTCGACGCCCAGGTGCGCACCCGGCTCGAGCGGATGGTGCGCCGGTTCGCCCCGCCGTGGCTCCACGACGGGGTCGACGACCTCGTGCACACCGGCGTGATGCGGCTGCTGCGCGGCGATCCGTCGTGGACGCTCGAGGACGCGCTGCTCCGCCGCATCGCGTACTCGGTCGTGGTCGACGAGGTCCGCCGCCGCAAGCGGTGGGCCGAGGTCGCGCTGAGCCCGTCGATGGCCGAGCGGATCGTCGTGTCCGGCGTTCGGTCCGCCGAGGGGCGCATCGCCGCGCAGCGGCTGAGTGAGGTCGTCGTCACCTGTGTCCAGGCGCTGTCCGACGACCGGAGGCGCGCGGTGACGCTGTACCTGCAGGACCACACCGTCCCCGACATCGCGCTGCTGCTCGACTGGGACCGCAAGCGGGCGTCGAACTGCGTGTACCGCGGGCTCGCCGACCTGCGGGACCAGCTGCGCGCCCGCGGGATCGACGTCCCCGCCGGTTCTGCACACTCGGGTGAGGCAGTCTGAGATCCCCGTTCGTTTTGCATCCAGCGCCCGGTCGACCGTCGACAGGGCCACCTGGAGGGCGATATGTACGGGATGCTCGGTGTGACGTCGTTCGTTGGGCGTGCCTTTGCGGCAGAGCCCACCCTGGCAGACGAGGTCCTGTCGCTGGCTGCGCAGGCGGAGGGCGTGTTCAAGCTCGACTCGCGGCTGTACTCGATGATGATCGACGACCCGGTGAGCCTCACGGCGAGCACCCGCGAGTACGAGGTGATCGACCTCGAGAACTACGCCGACCCGACGACCGCCACGATGCGCGTGACCGAGGGGGCGATCCTGCTGCGCGACCCGTCCGAGCTGGGCGGGATCGTGCGGTACCGGTACCAGGGCGCCGACGGCGAGTGGGTGCGCGACGCCGAGGGCCGGTACCTCACGTCGACCTGGTACGGCACCGCCGACGGCCGGATCGCGCGGGTGATCCGGAACGCCGACGGGCACGGCGTCGGCACCTACACCCTCGACCCGGTGATGGGTGGGTACGAGGTGGCGTTGGACCTCGACGCGGACGCGGTGGTCGACGTGCACGACGTGCTGACCTCGGACGGGCACGAGCAGATGTCGGTCACCGCCCTCGGGCGCGAGTGGGCCGACCAGTACTTGTCAGGGTTCAACGCACTCTGTTACTCGGTCGACCTCGGTGGCACCCTGGGTGACGCGTCGTTCGGCGCCGGCGCCGACGCGCGGGCCACGATGCCCGGGTGCAACCTGTCGCGCGGCGGGCGGGCGGGCGGTTTCTCTGGCTCACTCGGCACGCCGTCCGGACCCACGAACCCGATCGACGCGTTGTGTGCCCAGCTCGGCGGCAAGGACCACGACGGCGCGGAGTCCGACCTGCGGGATCGGCTGGAGGACAGCCGCCAGGCCAGCGGGTGCACCGACCAGTGCTCGCGCGAGTTGACGGCGTGTATGGGCGCGTGTGGGAACGTGCCTCTTCCGGCACGCGGGGAGTGCATCGACTTCTGCCTGGGGGTCGCCATGCAGTGTGACGGTCAGTGTGAGGAAGAGGTCGCGGTAGACGGGGAGACCACCGAGCCCCCTCCCCCGCCGGCCGCGCCCGAGCCCACCGCCGCCGGTGCGCCGTCCCGGTTTCACGACACCGACGGCGACGGCGTCGTCGACAGCGAAGACACGGACGGCGACGACGTGCCGGACCTGACCTGCGGCGGGGTCGGCTGTACCGACGAGGCCTACCCACCGATCGACGGAGGCGGGCTCGGCGGCGACGACTGGGAGGCGTTCTGCAGCCGCGACGAACACGGCCTGCCGGACGCGTGGGGCTCGTTCGAAGACGCGGCCGGCGACGGGTGCCCCGACCCGCTCGGCAACCCCGCGCCCAACGCCGACGGCAAGGGCGGCGAGAGCAAGGGCGGCGGCGACTTCGCGTACCTCGACGTGTGCGGCGCGCCCCCCAAGGACCAGGACCTCGACGACGTGTTGTGGGACACCGAGGGAGTGTGTGACGCCGAGCCGCGCGGCTGCGGGCCGGAGACGCTGTTCGAGAAGCGGATGCGGCTGATGCAGAGCAACGCGGGGATCGTCGCGTTCCGGTGTGACGACGTGTTGTGCCAGCCGCTGCCGTTCTGACCCTGTCTCCGGGGTGACGGTTTGCTGACGCCTGCCGCCCCGGCGCGGCGGTACCTCCCGACCCGGAGGTACCGATGATCGTGCAGCTCGCGTCGATGTTCGCGCCCGTCGCCTCGGCGGCGCTGCCGGCGTTCCCCGGGGCCGAGGGCTTCGGAGCGCTCGCCACCGGCGGCCGAGGGGGCCGGGTCCTGCACGTGACCACGCTGGCCGAGTCCGGTCCGGGCAGCCTGCGCGAGGCGCTCGAGGCCGCAGGGCCGCGGGTCGTGGTGTTCGACGTGTCCGGGGTGATCGACCTGGGCGAGCCGAACTGCGCCGACCCCCTCGACGAGGGCGACGCGAGCAACGTGCTGGTGATCCGCCACTCCGACGTGACGATCGCCGGGCACAGCGCGCCGTCGGGCGGGGTCACCCTGCGGGGTCGCCTGTACACCGAGTACGACGAGGGGGTCGGCAACCTCGTCGTCCGCCACCTGCGGATCCGACCCGCCCCGTACGACTGCCCGGGCGTCGACGGTGACCAGTACGACGCCCTCCGGTTCTCGGTCAACGACCGGGGGATGTTCGACCACGTTTCGGTGTCGTGGGGGGTGGACGAGAACGTCGACACCTGGCGCGGCAGCCACGTCACGCTGCAGTGGTCGATCGTCGCCGAGGGCGCCACCGAAGGGCACCCCGAGGGCGAGCACAACTACGGGATGCTCAACGACCAGGGCACGGTCTCGGTGCTGCACGACCTGTTCGCCCACGCGCGCGACCGGAACCCCGCGCTCGCGGTGGGCCCGGCCGAGTCGATCAACAACGTCGCGTACAACGTCCGCCACGGGTTCGTGAACCACAACCGGGCCAGCGGCGCGCTCAACCTGATCGGCAACACGTTCGTCCAGGGTCCGGACGACGAGCTGCACCCGCTGTTCTTCGACGGGGGGGCCGGCGCGTCGTACTACCTCGCCGACAACGCGGTGGACGACCCGGGGAAGTTCGTGGGCACCGTCGACGACCCGTGGTCCGAGCCGTACTTCACCCTCGGCGTCGGGCCGCAGGTGCGGGCCGAACAGGCGTTCGACTTCGGCGACGAGCCCGGGTACCTCGCCGCCACCGTGCTCCCGTCGGCCGAGGGGTACGCGCAGGTCCTCGCGCGCGCCGGGGCGTTCCCGCGTGACGGCGTCGACCACCGGCTGATCGACGAGGTGCGCACCCGGAGCGGGGCGTGGGGCGCCCACCCGCCGGCGGACCTGTTCGCCGGGCTGGTCGCGGGCGCACCTGCCCCCGACGCCGACCGGGACGGGATGCCCGACCGGTGGGAGGAGGCCCACGGGCTCGATCCGGACGACGCGGACGACACCTGGGCCGAGCAGCCGGGCGGGTACCCGGCGCTGGAGACGTACCTGCAGGAGCGGGCCGACGCGCTGCTCGGGTCCGACCCGACGCCGCCCCCGGTGACCGCGCGGGGCGGGTGCAACACCGCCGGGGCCGGGGG
>JBEBJC010000568.1:0-5612 GCA_040080105.1 Myxococcota bacterium | reverse complement strand
CGCCCGAGCGGGTGCCGCCGCCCCACCACCCGCCCGCCGCGTCCTCGGCGAGCGACCGGAGGTCGAGGCCTGCCGGGACCGGCACCTCGAGGACGGTGCGCAGCTCGTCGTCGGAGGCGAGCAGCGCGTCACCGCCCGCGCGGTCCACCACCACCCACCACTGCCCCGCGACGTGGGCGAACAGCGCCACGGGCTCGCTCGGGCCGAGCGGCGCGCTCGTGCACCCGCCGTCGTCCGACGACGCCAACCCGTCGGCGCGGGCCAGCACCACCGAGCCGTCGGCGCGCAGCCACGCGTCGCGCAGGCCGGGGTTCGCCTCCTCGCACACGCGCTGCCAGCCCTCACCTTCCGCGCGCACCACCCCCCAGGTGGTCCAAGCGCCCGCCAGCGCGCCGTCGCGCACGAACGGGCGGAGCGCGCCCGACCCGATCGCGTCGTGCGCCGCCGCGACCCCGAACGCCGCGATCAGTGGCACTTCCCTCCCCGCGGGCCCGCGACCACCATCGCGGTGAGCGGGCCCACCTCGACCGGCAGCCGCGGGGCGCCGTCGCGCAGGTCGATCACCGACAACGTCCCGCCGGACGGATCGAACGCGTACACGAAGCTCGGATCGAGCCCGTCCTGCAGCCGGCGCGCGACCGGCGTCGACGGGCCGCCGATCGGGGTGCGGGCGATCTCCGCCCCGCCGTCGAGCGCCACGACCGACACGTCGCCGGAGCCGAGGTTCCCGATCGCGGCGTGGGTCCCGTTCAGTACGACCACGTCGGGGTCCGACCCCACGGGGACCTCCGCCGCCACCGCGTCGACCTCGGTGTCGATCACCAGCGCCACGTCTCGATCCGGCACGATCGCGGCGCCGTATCGGTACCCGTTGAACCGGATCCCGGTGCACGGCGCCTCGAGCGGCACCCGGGTCGAGGTGAGGAACGCGAGCGGGCCGGTGGACGGCACCACCCACAGCTCCGGAGCGTCGCCGCCCACACACACGTACAGGTCGGCGGTGTTCGACGCGTGACCGACCGCCAGCGGCGGTCCGCCGGTCTCGATCCGCGCGATCTCGACCCGGAGCTCCTGGTCGAGCACCTGCACGAACCCGTCCGGGTGGGCCGCCACCATCGTCTGCGGCGGCGCGTCGGTCGACCCGAGCGCGCTGAACCCCGGCGCGAACGAGGCCTCGCCGACCACCGTGTGGTGGGCCGACTCGACCAGCACCACCGCGCCCGTCTGCCGGTCGGCCACCCACAGCACCGTGTGCGCCGGCTCGAACATCAGCTCGTCCGGGGCGAACGGCAGCGGGATCACCTGGTCGACCTCGTCGCGCTCCTGCGACACCACGGTCAGCGTGTGGTCCTGTGCGTCGCCCACGTAGATCCATCGGCCGGAGCCGGTGACCGCCGCGGTGGTGGGGTTCGACCCGAGCGCTATCGGGGTCCCGAGCGTGCAGCTGCGCGGGTTCACCGGGACGAGCTCCCGACCCGACACCACGTACGCGTACTCGTCGGCCGGGTCGTCGTACTGGCCGGCGCACCCGGGCAGGTCCAGCGCCTGGAACAGGTCGGTGGCGGAGTCGACGCTCGACGCCGGTCCACACCCGGCCGCCAGTAGACCCAGCCACCGGCGCATCAGAACACCACCGGCTCGGGGTCGCCGAGCTTCTCGTACCCGTAGGCCCCGGCCTCGCCCGGGATCACCCGCTCGATGAAGTAGTACCCGGGGACCGACCGGTCGTCGCGCACGTCCATCGGGCCAGAGACGCCGTCGTAGTCGAGGTCGAAGCCGCCCGCCACCCGTTCGATCAGCGCCGACAGGTCGTCGCGCGACCCGAGCTCACCCTCGCGACTCGCGTCGACGATCGACTGCAGCACGAGCTCCCGCTCCGGCTCGCTCGCGGCGAGCACCCCGAGCGCCCACATCACGGTCGCGTCGTACGCCGCCGGGGTGAACGTGTCGGCGTCCATCTCGAAGCGCTCCTTGTACTCGGCCTTGAACGTGTCGAGCCGGGCCGACGGGATCGCCCCGCGCATCACGAAGTGGAACCGGTCTACGTCCTGTGGCGTGTCGTGTCCGACGAGGTAGTCCGACAGCAGTCCGTTCTCGTTCGGGTCGATCAACGTGCTGGTCCGCGCCATGCCGCAGGTCACGATCTCGCCGGTGAACCCGGCTCGCTCGGTGTCCTGCAGGAACCGGAGGTTCGGGCCGTCACCGCGCACGTGGAAGAACAACACGTCCGGGGCGTGGGTCGTCACGAGGTCGGTCAGCGGGACCTCGATGCCGCCGTAGTTCAGGTCGTCGTAGCTGACCTCGAAGTCCTGCCGGTTGCCGGGGTCGACCTCCCCCACCAGCGCCGGGTCCTGGGATTCGATCACGGTCCCGGTGAACCCGAGCGCCGCGAGCTCGGTCCGGATCACCGCGGTGTGCATCTTGTCGTGCACCTCGTTCCCGCGGATCAAGGCGACGCTCGCCCCGGGGAAATTCGACGCGATGAACTGGGCCGTGTACACGGCCTCGTAGTTGCACAGCGCGCGCGCCGACAACAGGTAGCCGAGCGTGTCCGGCCAGTCGGCGGGGTCGAGGAACTCCTCGTCGGCGGCGCCGTTCGACACCTCGTAGTGCGGCACGCCGAGCTCCACCGCGACCCGCGCCGCGCCCTCGTGTGCGTCGCCCGTCGACGACAAGATCCCGAGGATCTTGTCTCCGTTCGGACCGGCCACCACGTCGCGCACCGCCGCCTCGACCACGTCGATCCCGTCGCCCGAGTTCACGGTCACGACCTTGAACGAGCCGCCGTACGCCTCCTGCAGGCCGCTGGCGATCAAGTCCTCCATCGCCATCCGCACCGCGTTCTCGTGCAGCAGGCCTTTGTCCTCCCACTTCCCGGTGTACGGCAGCACCGCGAGGAGCAGCGCGTCTCCTCCGGTGTCCGCCGCCGGCCCACAGCCGGAGGTCAACGCCAACCCGATCAGCAACGAACGCATGGGGACCTCACAGCAGCACGTCCAATCGAAGCCAGAACGTTCTTCCCAGGCTCGGCACGTCGACGCCGTTGAACCCGACCTCGAGGTACCGAGCGTCGAGCAGGTTCGCGGCCTTGGCCACCGCGCGCAGCGCCACCCCGCGGCCGACCGGGATCGGGGTGGACGACACCGTGAGGTCCACCAGCTCGTACGCCGGCAGCAGGTAGCACGGGTCCGCCATGTTCACGATGGTGCACCGGAGCAGGTTCGACTGCGACGGCGCGCGCTCGCCGACGTGGTGGTGCTCGAGGGTGAAGCCCACGTGAGCCGCCTCGAACACCGCGCCCACCCGCGCGTAGGTCAGCAACGTCGGCACGCCCTCGTTGTCCGGGAACGACTTGCCGTTCCCGAGGGCGAACGGGTCGGTGGCGGCGTCGATCGTGGCCACGGTCTCGGTGTTCTGCGCCGACACCGACAGCTGCAGGTCGCCGGTGCCCACGTCGCCGAGCGGCGGGGCGAGGCGCCCGGTGAGCTCGGCGCCCACGTTGTCGGCGTCGTATTCGGTGGCGAGCTGATCACCCGCCACCAGCTGGTAGCCGATGGTGTCGCGGTACTGGTTCGCGAACACCGACGCGGAGATCAACACCGTCGGGCTCGGGTACCCCTCCACCACGACCTCCGCGCCGTACAGCTTCTGCGGCGGGATGTCGGCGTCCCCTTCGATCTCGTTCGGGATCGGGTTCGACACGTACAGCTGTTCGGGCGACGCGGCCTTGAACGCGGTGCCGCCGATGAGCTTCACCGCGAACCGGTCGTGCAGGTGGACGTTCGCGGCCACCCGCCCGTTCGCCTGCAGGTACTCGAGCGGGTCGACCGAGCCGCCGTCGGGGGTCGACTGGTACCGGTCCAAACGCCCGCCCGCCGCGAGCGACAAGCCCGGGGTGAGCGGGTACACCGCCTGCCCGTAAGCGGCGACGTTGCTGATCACCGTGGAGAGCGCCTCGTTCAGGTCCTGACGCTCGCCGGTGTCGAGAGTGACTGCGTCGATGTTCGGCAGGCTCTGGTCGTCGAACCCGGCGTCGGCGCCGAGCATCACGAACCCGAGGTTCGGGAAGTCGTACCGGAGCTCGGCCGCGCCGGAGACGGTCGTGTACGACAGGTCGCGGTCGTAGAAGAACGGCTCCCCGGGGACGAGGAGCTGGTCACTCGCCATCGTCCGGCCGCCCCCGGTCGCGACCCGCGCGGTCGCCGCGAACCCCGCCCCGAACGGACGGTCGTACGACGCGGCGATCTTCCAGTTCGCGAGAGAGCTCGTGGAGTCGTGCGACAACACCGAGGTGTCGTAGAACTCGGCGTCGCGGCGCTGGAGCTGCGCGATGCCGAACACCGCGAGCCGGCCTCCGGCGACCGCCTGGATCCCGCGCCCGAACGCCACCATCGGCATCGCCGAGTCCTGGCTGGGATCGTCCGCCCGGTCGCCGAGCTGCTCTCGCCGCAGCGCCAACCACGCGGCGAGGTTCTCGTCCTCGAACGGGGTCGCGTCCGGGTAGCTCAAGCCGGAGCGGTCCTCGAGCGCCCCCGCCACCCCCAGCAGCACGTTGGTGCCGCGGCCGGTCAGCTGCACCGTGGCGTCCCCGCCAGGCCCGTCGACGGCGAGGGCGCCGTAGTACGCGCGGATCTCCCCGCCCGCGGTGACCTTGCCCTCGTACGGCTCCTGGCGGGTCACCACGTTGATCGCGCCCGCGTACGCGCCGGCGCCGTACAGCGACGACGCCGGGCCGCGCAGCACCTCGATCCGCTCGACCGCCGTGATCGGCACGAACTCGGGCCCGAGGAAGTACGTCTCGGACTGGGCGAACGGCACCGGCACGCCGTCGAGCATCACCTTCAGCAGGCGCCCGCCGCTGCGGGCGCCGCCGAACGCGCCGCGGACGGCGACATTGTAGTTGACCAGGTCGTAGCTGACGTAGAACCCGGGGACGGCGGCGAGCGCCTCCGCGACCGAGCGGTACCCGGACCGGGCGATCTGCTCGCGCGAGATCACCGACACCGACGCCGGCGTCTCGATCGCGAGCTGGGTGACCCGGGTCGACACGGCGACGTAGTCCTCCAGGGCGTCGACGGGGTGGAACTCGGGTGCCTCGGCCTCGGCCTCCTGCGCCGCGGCCCCCACGCACAGCCAGGGGATCAACGGAGCACCACGTGGTTCTCGCCCTCGGACACCACCACTCCCTGCGAGCGCCGCACGCTCTTGCCGACCTTCAGCTCGATGGTGGCGGGGCCGGTGGGCAGCGACACCTTCACCGGCGCGTAGCCGTACGACTTGCCGTCGACCACGACCTCGCCGTACAGGTTCGGGGACTCGACCCACACCACGCCGCGGGTGGTCGGGACCACCGGCGCGGCAGGAGGCGCGACCGCCACCGGGGGTGCAGGCGGAGGCGCCACGACCACCGCCGGCTCCGGCGCCGGCGGCGGCAGCGCCACGTTGACCACCTCGACCTCGCCCGGCTCGATCTGGAGGGTGGCGGTGTGGACCGACCGGTCGCCCTGGAACAGCTCCACCTCCCACGACCCGACCGGCAGGTCCACCCGCGCCGGGGTGGTGCCCTCTTTGTCGGCCACCCGGTACCGCAGCCCAGCCGGGGTGCTGGTCAC
>JBEBJC010000567.1:0-5619 GCA_040080105.1 Myxococcota bacterium | reverse complement strand
CGCACATCCTCACCACCACGGGCGCGAGCCACCGGACGCGCAGCCGCCTCCCTACGGCGTAGGACCGTGCTCCTTCGGGGCACTGAGGCACGAGAGGGGGCGGCCCCCTCTCGTGGGCTCTCCCCATGGTAGGTTGCGGCCACTGGGGCTGGCTCAGGTTCCGGTGGCCGCCCTGGCTCAGATCTCGATGGCCGTCAGCACCCACCAGCAGTCTGATCGGCCGGGCCGCATCGCCATAGTCCCACGACCGCCTCGGCTGCGACACCCGCGTTCGCCGACCGACGCGCTGCTCCAGGCGGTGTTCGTGATGGCCGAAGGCCCGGACGGCGTCGTGCTGCTCGCGACCCGGGATCAGGCCGAGGCGTTGGCGCACGTCGTCGGCGTGCACGGGGACGTGACGCTGGCGCTGCGAACGACCTCGACGTGACCTTCGCCCAGCTCGAACCGCTGGGCTGGAACCCGCCGCCCCCGAGCTGGACCCTCGGGCGGAAGGTCGTCCGCAGGACCGCCTCCACCTCCGGCGCGCCGTACGCTACCGACCCGCGACGCCAGGTTGCGCCGACCTCGAACACCGTTTACGTCTCTCGGGACTCCCTCGGCCCTCCGCCGGGGAAACCAGGGATCCCCCGTGCCTTCCGCTCGCAACCACCGCTCCCTCGCCGACGGACGCAGGGCGTGGTGCGACCGCGGTCGCAGCCCGGGCATCGACTGACGTAGACCACCGTGTTCACGCGTCGACGACCCCGGGCCGGATCGTCCGCCCCGGGGTCGTCGCGTTTGGGGAGCCCGCATGAACGACGTCCTCCAGTACTGGTTCTCCGACCCCGCGCGGTGGTTCGCGGGGACCGCCGAGATCGACGCCGACGTGCGCGCGCGCTTCGCCGAGCTCCACGCGCAGGCGGCCGCCGGTGCGCTCGACGGCTGGTCCGCGACCCCCGAGGGCGCGGTGGCCCTCGCCGTCGTGCTGGACCAGTTCTCCCGTCACTTGTTCCGGGGCGACGCCGGGATGTTCGCGACCGACTCCGCGGCTCGCGCCGCAGCCGAGATCGCGCTCGCCTCGCCGATCCCGCCCGATCACCGGGCGATGATGGCGCTGTGCCTGGTCCACGCCGAGGATCCCGCGCTGGCGGCCCGCGGCGTCGCCGAGCTCGAGACCGTGGTCCGGTCCCCCGACGCGCGCGCCGAGCGAAAACGGTTCAAGCGGATGTACGCCGCGGCTCGGCGCCACCTCCGGACCCTCGAGCGGTTCGGCCGCTACCCGCACCGCAACGCGCTCCTCGGGCGCGAGACCACCGACGACGAGGCCGCCTGGCTCGCCGCCGACACCAGCAAGGCCGCGCGCTCTGTCCGTCCCCACGCGCGGACCCGGCTGCGGCTCCTCGTCCTCCACTCGTTCCGCCAGTCCGGGCGGCGCCTCGCTTCCCGGCTGCGGAAGCTCGAGCGGGACCTCGAGGACATCGCGGAGCTCGTGTACGTCGACGCCCCGCACGTCTACGTGCCCGACGCCGACGAGCGCGCGATGCTCGAGTCCGACTTCGGCGCGGTGCCGGACTTCGGCCACCAGCGCGCCTGGTGGCACGCCGACGACGAGCACCGGACCTACGCGGGCTGGGAGGACTCGATCCGCGTACTCGACGAGCACCTGCCTGCCGACGGCGTCCTCGGGTTCTCGCAGGGGGGTGCGGTCGCCGGCCTCCTGGCCGCGCTCCGCACCGATCGGCTCCGGTTCGCGATCTGCGTCTCCGGCTTCCCGTCGCGGGCGGACGCCCACCGGATGCTGACCGTGCCGGGCTCGATCGATCTGCCGTCCCTGCACGTGTACGGTCAACAGGACGTCCTGGTGGACCGCGACCGGACGCTGCAACTCGCCGCCTGCTTCGTGGAGCCGCGGGTGGTGTCGCACCCCGGCGGGCACTTCTTCCCGGAGCTGTGGCCGACCGACACGTTCCGGACGTTCCTCCTACCGTTCCTCGAGGCACCTCCCCCGCCCCGCGCGCTCGATCTCCGGTGGACCGACGGGCGGACCGACGCGGAGATCGGCGCGCTGCTGCCGTCCGATCCGCGCCCGCTGCTGGCCGAGGCGCGCGGCCTCCGTCCCCGTCCGCTCGGCGACAGGATCGTCGTCGTCGCCTGGAGCCGAGCGCCGGACGCGGTCCGCGACTTCCTCGCCACCGACGATGACTGGCCCGGCCTGGTACGGCTCGCGGTGGCTGGGGCGGCTCACCCTGACCTGGTCGACGCCATCGCCGCGCGGTTCGCCGATCGCATCGTCGCGGACGAGCCCTCCGGCCTGTCGCTCGCGGCCGAGTCCGCCCCGCGCACCGGGTCGGCGACCGACCGGCGTTCCGGCCTCGGCCGCCGGATCGCCGCGATGCTCCGTCCGGAGCTGCCCCCGGTCGCGGCGTACATCGAGTACCGGCGCCGGATCGTCCGCCTCTCGGTCCCGGTGCGTCTCGCGCGCCGGCGGGCGCGGTTCGGCCGGGAGGCCACCGGTCCGACCGAGGGGCTCTCGTCCGAGGTCACCCGCCCGCGTCCGGTCCCGATGGTGCCGTGCGCGCCCGAGGAGCTCGAGCCGCTGCTCGCGTACCTCTCGTCGCGCGAGCCGCCCGTGGTGCCGCGGACCTTCGCCCGGGGCACGGTGATGCCCGACGGTCGCCTCGACCTGTGCAAGCAGGTCGTAGGGCCTGCGGGCATCGGGCCCTTGCTGTCGGCGCTGGCCGACAACGTCCACGTGGACCGGGTCCTGCTCGGGAACAACGTCGTCGGGCGCGACGGCGCGATCCAGATCGCACGGTTCGTGCGCTCGGGGCACAGCAAGGTCAACGTCTGGTACATCGCGGGCAACGAGATCGACGCCGAGGGCCTCGCGCCGATCTGCGACGCGCTCGCCCACGCCCCTTCGGTCCACGGCCTGTGGCTCAAGCGCAACCCGCTCGGCCCCGACGGCGCTGTGCCCATCGCGTCGCTGCTGCGGGCCGACTCGCCGCTCGAGACGCTAGACCTCGTGAACACGGGGCTCCTCGACGACGGCGCGCTCGCGGTGATCGAAGCGCTGCGCCACCACCGGGCGCTGCGCCACCTGTACCTCGGGACGAACGGCCTCGGCCCCGCCAGCGCGCGGGCGCTGGAGGGGCTCCTCGCCGAGGTCGACCGTCTCGAATCGGTGTTCGTCGACTGCAACCGGTTCGGCGACGAGGGGGCCGCGATCCTCGCCGAGGGTCTGCGGAAGAATCGGCACCTCCGTCGGCTGTCGCTCGCGTCCAACCGGATCGGGCCCGCGGGCGCCGAGGCGCTGTGCGACGCGCTCGCGGACCACCCGTCGCTCGTGTACCTGAACCTCGGCTGGACCCGCGCGACCTCCGCGGTGCGCGAGGAGGGGAACCGCCTCGGGGACGCCGGCTGCCTACCCCTCGCCGACCTCCTGCGGCGGAACCGGGTGATCCGCGCGCTCGACGTGGCTCACAACGGGATCGGCCAGGCAGGGCTCGATCGGTTGCGCGAGGCCCTCGTCGGGAACACGACCGTCGTGAGCCTCCGCCATCCCCAGTACGGCAAGGCCACCAACCCGGACCGCATCGCGGCGCTCCGGGGGCTGGTGGAACGGAACCGTCGCGCCGCAGGCCTCGACGCGGACGGCGTGGAGGCGATCCGGACCCCGCGTCCCACCCGCGACGTGATGTCGGTGTACCGGACGGCGGCGCCGACGCCGTGAGTGAACTGGGGAGGCCACCGGACCACGCCTGTAGCATACTGTCGGCGGAGGAACGATGTGCACTCGCGTGGCTGTCCGGGTGTGAGCCCGACCCGGAGCCCGTCGCGACGGTGGAGATGCCGGAGGTGTGCGAGCTCGGCGAGCCCACTCCGCTCGACGACGGTCTCCCGACCGGGGGGTGGTCAGGGTGGATGCAGATCGAGGGTGACGACGTCTTCATCGAGATCGGCATGACCACCGAGGCGGACGCCGTGTGGACCGAGGGCTTCCGCGACGGCTTGTCGGGGATCTCGTTCGAGACGTTCGACTTCGGGGTCGAGCCGGTGGCGTGGTGCTCCACCGGAGACCCGCGCGGGACGTGCGAAATCGGGGGGCCGGGGGCGCTCGACTGCACGATCGACGACGTGCAGGCGGGCCACCGAGGAACCCGGGCATACCGGTTCTCCTCGACCTGCACCTGGATCGACGAACGGCTGGTGGTCGGCGACTTCACCCAGGTGCGCCACACCGAGGTCGCCCTGGACTGAGCGCGGGGAGCGCGAGCGACACCAGATCGAAGCCCAGGTTGACAGATCGAAGCTGAGGTTGAGCGCAATCCCCATGAGCACGCCGAGCGCGATCCGGTCGGTCGTGGCCTGCGACCACGCCACTGGCACAGCGCCGCCGCCGACCGCACCACCCGCAGCCCGCAGATCCACTTCCCGGCGGTACCGTTCGCCAACACCTGGCTCACCGGCCGACAGCAAGAACGCGAGCACGGGTTGGTCGGCCAGGTGCCACCGCCGCCCTCGCATGCGGCGGCCGGTCCCTGGGGGGGTCGCCCACGCGAAGACGGCGACGACACGCTGCCGTGTTCGGCAGGAGCCGTCGCGCAGCGTCGAAGTCGGTTGTCGCCGCGGTCAGTCGACCGTCACGCACCACACGAACGACTTCAACGTGGCCGTGTCACTGCCCAGGTTGTTCGCGGTGCACCGCCACGAGGAGGCGTCGGTGATGTCGACCACGTCGTACCCGCGCGACACCGTGAGCAGCGCGAGCTCGTTGTCCGTCTCGCACCCGCCGAGGTACAGCAGGTCGTCGGCGTCGAGGCACAGCGCGTCGACCGAGCCGACCGACTCGCCGGTGAGCGTGGTCTCGGCCATCACGTAGTACAGGTCGGCCTTGCCGTGGGCGGCGCCGGGGAGGCCGTCCGCGCCGTCGGCCCCGCTCTGTCCGGTCGGGCCGACCGGGCCCTGAGCGCCGGGCTGGCCCAGGGGGCCCGAAGCGCCCTGGGCGCCCTGCGGACCCGCAGGGCCGACCGGGCCCGCCACACCCACCGGGCCGCGCGGCCCCTGCAGGCCCTCCGGACCCTGCGGCCCCTGCGGTCCCTCCGCGCCCCGCTCGCCCGCCTCGCCGCGCTCCCCGTCCAGCGCGGCCGCGTTCACCGTCTCGCACCCGACCACGAACCCGAGCGTCACCAGCAGCATCGTCCGCATCATCGACCTCCTGCCTGCCCCCAGTGCACGGGTCGGGCCCAAGAACTACCCAGGTTCACCCGTCGTCGAACGACGGACGTCCGTCAGGGGGGTGGTCGGTTCGGCGGTGCGCGCTAGGCAGTCTCGTGTTGCTGACGCTCACCACCCCCGACCCCGACCTCGGTCGGTCCCTCGGCGCCCTCACCCCCCCGGACACCGCGTGGGCGGCGTGGCCGACCCCGGGCACGCTGGCGCTCGGGCTGTTCGCCCCGGCTCCCCACGGCCCAGCCGCCTCGCCTGCGCGCTCGACGCCGCGCTGCCCGCCGCCGCCGACACGCCGCTGCCGTGGGTGGTCCGGCTGGTGGCCGCGCTTGTCGGCGGGGGTGTGGAACCGCGTCGGAGGTGGTGCAGTTCGCGGCTGAGACCGATCGACGCTGTTGAACGGAAGCGCGG
>JBEBJC010000566.1:0-5632 GCA_040080105.1 Myxococcota bacterium | reverse complement strand
GCACCTCCCCGTGGAACTTCCGCAGCCGGGCCCGGATCGCGGGGACCAACACCGCGGGGACGTGGACCCGGCCACCGCCGTCGCGGGTGCGCACCCACACCGCGCCGTCGCAGATCCCCACCGCCTCGACCCGATGCCACGGCACCCGCAGCGCCCACGGGGGCCCGACCCTCACCCCGCGCGCGCCGAGCTCCACCGCGTCGAACAGCCGCGCCAGCGGCCACGCGAACCCGAGCGCGGCGGCGACCGATCCGGCGGGCCCGACCGCAGCGCCGAGGCCAGCCACCGCCCCGATCGCCGCCGCGGTCGCGACCACCACGACCGGGCCGATCGGCAGCCCCCAGGGGGCGGCGGGGAACACGCCGTCGGCCCAGGCGGTGTCCCACGGACGGTCGGCGAACCGATCGCGCAGGCGGCGCCGGACCGCGCCGTACGCCGGGCCGATCGGGACCCGATGGGGCTCCGGGCCCTCGACGTGCAGCCAGGCCCGGCCGGTCCACGGCGAGTACACCTCGCGGAACCGGTGGGCCGAGGCGATCGCCTCGGGGTCGATCACCCCGGAGGCCACGACAGCGAGCGGCCGCCGATCACGTGCAGGTGCAGGTGGTCGACCGACTGGCCCGCGTCGCGGCCGTTGTTGGTGACCACGCGGTACCCGGTGTGATCGAGCCCCTCGCGCGCGGCGACCTTCGCCGCCACTGCGAGCAGGCGCCCGAGCAGCTCCACGTCCTCCGCTCCCGCGTCGGACACGTTGCGCAGGGGCTTCTTCGGGATCACCAGCACGTGCACCGGCGCGACCGGGTTCACGTCGCGGAACGCGAGCACGTGGTCGTCCTCGTACACCACATCGGCCGGGATCTGGCGGTCGATGATCTTCTGGAACACGGTCACGGGGACCCTCCGGTGCGCGAGGGTACCCCGCCGCTCACCGCCCGAACAGGCGCCACGACGGAGACGCGGAGGGCGCCGGCTCGGCGGCTCGCGCGTCGTGTCCCTGGCACCGGTCCTTCGGCGCCACGTCGCCCAGGACTTGCTCCACATGGGCTCCGCAGCCCGCGAACGTCGGCTTCCCACACACCGGACAGGTCACGCGTCGGCACATCTCGTTCTCCTTGCCCCGAGGAGCCAGCGGAGTGGCCGAGTGTGACGCTAGTCCGCGAGCAGCCAGGTGAGCGCGTCCTCGGTGGACCCGAACAGCCGGACCGGCAGCGACGACCGGTTCAGCCCGAGGAAGAAGTTGCCGATCACGCGCGCGACCGGGTTCGACCCGACCAGCGCCACCCGCGAGGCCACCGACAGGTTCAGCGGGTCGGTGGCGAAGAACTGGCGCGCCTCCCGGGTCACCGACCGGACGCCGCCGAGCTGCACCAACACCGGCCCCGGGGCCGAGCGGTCGCCGGGGGTGGCGGCGACGACCCGGCGCGCGTGGCCGAGATCCACCACGATCGGGGCGTACAGGTACTCGACGACCCCGTCCGGGCGGAGCCGGATCGTCGTCCCTTCCACGTTCACCGGGTCAGCCATGGGTCCGCCTCGGGGTCAGGTACGCCGCGACCCCGCCGGCGGTGAGCCGTCGCAGGTCGGGGCTCGCGGCCCGCGGGGCGGGCGCGGAGGTTTCGGAGGCCCTCCAGTGGCGCGCGAGGGTCACCCGGAACGTGGAGCCCACGCCGAGCTGGCTCTCTGCGGTCACGTCACCGCCGAGCAACCGCGCCAGGTGTCGGGCGAGGGCCAGGCCCAACCCGGTCCCGCCGTACCGGCGGTGGACGGTCGCGTCCGCCTGCACGAACGGCATGAACAGCTGCCCCAGGCGATCGGCGGGGATCCCCACGCCCGTGTCGGTGACCTCGCAGCGCACCCATTGCTCGTCGGCGGAGACGTCCAGCCGGACGGTGCCCCGGTCGGTGAACTTCAGCGCGTTCGCGAGCAGGTTCGTGAGGATCTGCCTGATCTTCCCGACGTCGCTCACCATCACGAGCCCGGTGGCACACGTCAGCTCGAGCGTGTTGCGACGACCGTCTGCGATCGGCCGGAGCGAGTCGAGCAGCTCGGCGCACAGTGACGGCACCGCGACCGGCTCGAGCACGACCACCATCTTGCCCGCCTCGATCTTCGCCATGTCCAACACGTCCGACACCAGCGCCAGCAGGATCTTCCCCGAGCGGAGGATCTGCGCCGCGTCTCCGCTGATCGGCTCTGCCCCCTCCGCCTCCTCCAGCACGAGCTCCGCGTACCCGAGGATCGCGTTGAGCGGCGTGCGCAGCTCGTGGCTCATGTTCGCGAGGAACGTGCTCTTGGCCTCGTTCGCGTGGTCGGCGGCGTCGCGGGCGGCCTCGAGCTCCACCGAGCGGGCGCGGAGCTCCTCTGCCATCATCACGAGCCCGGTCGCGAGCGCGTCGATCGGCTGGCCCCCGTCCCGCAGCGGGAACTGATACTCGAGGTTCCCTTTCGCGTACTGCGTCACCGCGTCGATCAGGCGATCGACCGTCTGTTCGATCTGCGACAGCTCCCGACGTTGCCGACAACACCGCTCGATCAGCGCGCGCAGGCGCTGCACCCGCGGATCGTCCGAGTCGGCACCGGGTACCGGTCCCGGCTGGGCCGCCTCGGCGAAGTCGAGCAGCTCGGAGAGGAGGTCTGCCATTCGACCTGGATACCCGACCCTTCCGAGATCCGCGGTGTCCGCCGAGTTCCAGGCAGGGGTGGTACCTGCGTTGCGCCGGTTGGCCGCGGAGGAACTGTCGGCCCTCTGGCTCGGTCCTGCGGAATCCCCTACGGGTCCTCCTCGTCCTCGTCGGCGTCCTTCGCGCTCCGCTTCGGGATCGACAGGGGCTCGTACTGGGTCGGGTCGAGGCACGCCATCGGCGGGCACCGCTCCAGGATCACCGCGCCGCTCGGCGAACCGCGCACCTTGCGGAAGTCCTGCCGCAGCTCGGGCGCGAGGAACACGTCGAACCCGGTCAGCGCCTGCGGTCGGAACACCGCGTACCGCGCCCCGAGCGTGTCGGTCAGCGCGAGCAGGTCCCGGTAGGTCGTGCGCCCCTCGATCCAGTGGTAGCCCACCTCCTCGGTCCGCCACCCGATTCGCTGGGCGAGGTTCGCGTCGACCACCACCGAACCTCCGCGCGCGTGGCTCTGTAGCCACGCGACGAGCGCCCCGTGCCGATCGGGCCCCCGCAGCTCCCCGGTGTCCTTCGCCACCTCGCCCCACACGGTGTGCACGCCCAGCACGAGTGACCCGGACACCACGATCACCCCGAGCACCCGCGCCAGGTGGTGGTGCGCCGCGTGCAACAGCCACCCGGCCGACAGCACGAACGCCATCAGGCTCGGCAGCCCCTGCCGCTTCGCGAAGTACCACGAGCCGTTGTACTGCTTGTGGATCACGTGCACCGACAGCAGCGCGGCGAACGCGAGCACCCCCACCAACAGCCACCGCTGCGCCTCGGGCGCCCGCAGCGCCGCCACCGCGCCGGAGAGCCCGCGCGCCCGCACCCACCGGACCACGTCGATCGCCAGGAACGGCAGCGCGAACGCGAGCGCCCACTGCCACGCGTGGAACGCCGGCCAGTACGAGGTCGTGGCCACCGGATCCCACGCCACGGAGATCCCGGTGGCGCGGTCGACCAGCCACCCGAGCAACCCTCGGGTTTCGGCCATCACCGTGATCGGAGCGAGCACGTCGGTGGCCCGGTTCTGGTCGAACCGCAGCAGCGAGCCGAGCCCAGGATCGTGCACGAACGTGGCCAGGTGCAGGTACCAAGCCCCCATCGCCGCCGCGGTGAGGCCGAGGGCCGTCCCTGCGTACCGCGCGACCGCCCACCGGTCCGGGCCGAGCGCGAGCCGGGCCCCGGCGACCGCCGCCACCGCCAGCGGCACCACCACGAACTGGTACCGGGCGAAGTACAGCGCCGAGAGCCACGCCGCGGTCTCGACCGCCCACCCGAGCGACAGATCGGCGCCCCGCGCCGCCACCCGCCAGCAGAACCCGAACCACAGCGCCCACGCGAGCCCTTCGGTGTACGGCACGCTGGTGTACACCACGAACTCGGTGTGGGTGGCGAGCGCCAGCGCGAACAGGTGCCCGAGGTGCATCCCCGGCACGTGCACGGGGAACGGCTGCTCCGGCCACAGCCGCCGGCCGAACGCGTAGGCCGCGGCCACCGCCACGAACGACCACCCGAGCGGCAGCCAGTGTGACAGCGGCTCGAGCGGGATCACCTTCGCGAGCATCCCGAGCATCCACGGCCACAGCGGGTACACCGAGGTGGGCTGCGGGAACGACTCGTAGCCGAAGTGGTACAGCGACAGGTTCGACGCGAGCCCCTGGCCGTCGCGCACGTGCTTCGCCACGTCGAGGTAGTACCCGCCGTCGATCAGCGGCCACCGGATGTTCCAGGTGTGGGCGATCCGGGCGGGGATCAACGCCGCCATCATCCACAGGAACAGCCGGTGATCGGCCGGGAGGGCACGCCAGTGTCGAGCGCCGGGGAGGTTCATCGCCGGGCGACCCTAACCGGTCGCGGTGAGATCCGGGCCTGGTCCGATCCGGGGCGGGCGCGATACGCAGGGCGCTTCCCTGGAGTTCCCCTGGCACCCCCCCGGCTCGACGAGCGCATCCCCGAGAAGGGGTTCCGTGGCACCGACGAGATGCTCGACGTGTTCCTCGGGTGGGTCTCCGACCTCGGGCTCACGCTGTACCCGCACCAACAAGACGCGATCCTCGAGCTGTTCTCGGGCTCCCACGTGATCCTCGACGCCCCCACCGGCTCGGGGAAGTCCCTCGTGGCGACCGCGATGCACTTCAAGACGTTCGCCGAGACCGGGCGGGCCTGGTACACCGCTCCGATCAAGGCGCTCGTGTCGGAGAAGTTCTTCGAGCTGTGCCGCACGTTCGGGGCCGAGAACGTCGGGATGATGACCGGCGACGGCACGGTGAACCGCGACGCTCCGATCTTGTGCTGCACCGCCGAGATCCTCGCGAACCTCGCGCTGCGGGAAGGCACCGACGCGAAGGTGACCAGCGTGGTGATGGACGAGTTCCACTACTACGGCGACCGCGATCGCGGCATGGCGTGGCAGATCCCGCTGCTCACCCTGTCCGAGACCACGTTCCTGCTGATGTCGGGCACGCTCGGCGACACCAAGGTCATCCGGGAAGACCTGGAGGCGCGAACCCAGCGCAAGGTCGCCGAGGTCCGCGGCGTCCACCGCCCGGTCCCGCTCGAGTTCACCTGGTCGATGAAGCCGATCCACGAGGCGCTGGCCGAGCTCGTGCGGTCGAACCGGGCGCCGGTGTACGTCGTGCACTTCACCCAACAGGCGGCGACCGAGCAGGCGCAGGCGCTGATGAGCGTCGACTACTGCTCGAAAGACGAGAAGAAGGCGATCGCCGAGGCCGTGCGTGGGTTCGGGTTCCACAGCCCGTTCGGCCCCACCCTGCGCAGGTACGTGCAGCACGGGATCGGGCTGCACCACGCGGGGCTGCTGCCCCGGTACCGCCTACTGGTCGAGCGGCTCGCGCAGCAAGGTCTGCTGAAGATCATCTGTGGTACCGACACCCTTGGCGTGGGGATCAACGTCCCGATCCGCACGGTGCTGTTCTCCCAGCTGTGCAAGTTCGACGGGGAGAAGG
>JBEBJC010000565.1:0-5634 GCA_040080105.1 Myxococcota bacterium | reverse complement strand
GACGACACGCTGCGCGAGCAAGGCGTCCACGACGACGCCATGGCGCGCGCCCGCACCACCGCCGCTCGCAAGGAGATCCCGCTCCGGGAGGCGATGCTGGAGGTCGAGGCCCTCGACCCGCTGAAGATCGCTCACGCGATGTCGCGGCTGTCCGGCCTGGCTGTGGTCGAGACGATCGACGTGGCCGCGATCCAGACCGAGACCATCCGGCTGCTCCCCCACGCGATCGCTCGCGACAACGGGGTGTTGCCGCTGTACATCGACGCCAACGGCGAGCTGGTGGTCGGGATGGCCGACCTGCAGGCGCTGGCGGTGCTCGACGACCTCCGCCTGCTGTACGGTCAGCCGATTCGGCCGGTGGTCGTCCCGATGAACGTGCTGGTCGACGCCACCCAGCAGGCGTACGACCGGGCGGCGCAGTCGGCCGACGCGATCATCCAGAAGGCCGACGAAGACGCCGAAGGCAGCCCCGAGGAGGATGTCGAACTCGACGTGGAAGTCGGGTACGACGATCCGAACCAGGCGGCGATCGTGCGGTTCGTCAATGCGGTGCTGTCGCGCGCGGTCAAGGAGCGAGCGAGCGACATCCACATCGAGCCGTACGAGAAGGACCTGGTGGTGCGGTACCGCATCGACGGCGTGCTCAAGGAGTCGCTCCGCCCGCCGGGACGGTTCAAGAGCACGATCGTCGCCCGCATCAAGATCATGGCCGGGATGAACATCGCCGAGAAGCGGCTGCCGCAGGACGGACGGATCCGGAGGAAGCTCGGCGGGCGCGAGATCGATCTGCGGGTGTCCACGGTGCCGGTCCGCCACGGTGAGCGCGTGGTGATGCGGATCCTCGAGAAGGGGAAGGTGTTCTCGCTCGATCGAATCGGCATGGCGGGCGACACGCTGACTCAGTTCCGCGAGCTGATCCAGCGGCCCCACGGCATCCTGCTGGTGACCGGACCCACCGGCTCCGGCAAATCCACCACCCTGTACTCGGCGATGACCGAGATCAGCAGCCCCGAGCTGAACATCCTCACGATCGAGGACCCGGTGGAGTACGAGGCGTCCGGGATCGGGCAGGTGCAGGTCAACCCGAAGATCGACCTGACGTTCGCGAGCGCCCTGCGCGCGTTCTTGCGCCAGGATCCAGACGTGATCATGGTCGGTGAGGTCCGCGACAGCGAGACCGCGCTCAACGCGGTGCAGGCCTCGCTCACCGGCCACCTCGTGTTCTCGACCCTGCACACCAACGACGCCGCGACCGCGTTCGCGCGGATCTGCGACATGAACGTCGAGCCGTTCCTGGTCGCCGACACGGTGCTGGGGGTGATCGCGCAGCGGCTGGTCCGCACGTTGTGCACCGTATGCAAGAAGCCTCACACCACCACGGTCACCGAGCTCCAGGAAGCCGGGTGCAACAAGGAGCAGATCGCGCAGCTCGGGAACGCCACGTTGTACCGCGCTGTCGGGTGCCCCGAGTGCAACGGGCTCGGGTACTCGGGCCGGACCGGGATCTACGAGCTGCTCGTGAACAGCGAGGCGGTCCAGCGGCTGGTGATCCAGAACGCGCCGTCCGGTCAGGTCAAGAAGCAAGCGGTGGAAGAGGGCATGTTCACCCTGTTCGACGACGGCGTGCGCAAGGTGTTCCAAGGCGTCACGACGTTCGACGAAGTCAAGCGCGTCACCAGCGCGATGGACATGTAGCCATGGCGGTCTTCGAGTACAAAGGACTGGATGGTGGAGCGAAGCCGATCAACGGCATCATCGACGCCGATTCGGTCAAGGCGGCGCGGGTTCGGCTGCGCAAGCAGGGGCTGTACCCGACGGAGATCCGGGAGCAGCACGGCAAGGCCACTCGGAGGGGCGAGTCGATCCTCGACACCCAGATCGACGTGCAGAAGTACCTGCAGTTCATCAGCCGGCGCGACATCTCGATGATGACCACCCAGCTGTCCACGCTGGTCGGCGCGCACGTCCCGATGGCGGAGGCGCTGGCGGCGCTCGTCGATCAGACCGAGAAGGAGAAGCTCAAGGTCATCCTGTCGAAGGTCAAGGAGAAGGTCAACGAAGGCTCGGCGCTGGCCGACGCGATGTCCGACCACCCCAAGGTGTTCGACACACTGTACGTGCAGATGGTCCGCGCCGGCGAGAAGTCGGGCGCGCTGGCCGAGGTGCTCAAGCGGCTCGCCGCGTACGCCGACGGGCAGGTCAAGCTGCAGGGCCAGATCCTGTCGGCGATCGCGTACCCGATCCTGCTCGGGATCGTGGGCACGCTGATCCTGCTCGGGCTGTTCCTGGGGGTGATCCCGCGGTTGCGCGACATGTTCGACGCGATGCCCGGCGGCCAGGAGGCGCTGCCGCTGATCACCCGGGTCGTGTTCTTCGTGGGCGACCTGTTGGTGGTCGGCTGGTGGCTGATCCCGATCATGCCGTTCGTGCTGCTGTTCTCGTTTCGCTGGTACGTGGGCCGCGCGGCGGGCCGGGCCCGGTGGGACAAGTTCCGGCTCAAGGTGCCGCTGTTCGGTCACATGAACCGGCTGGTCGCGGTTTCCAGGTTCTGCCGCACGTTGTCGACGCTGCTCGTGTCCGGGGTGCCGATCCTGTCGGCCCTCCAGATCGTCGAGGCGGTGATCGGGAACACGGTGATCGCCGAGACGGTGGCCAAGGCCGCCAACAACATCCGCGAAGGTCAGTCGATCGCGGTGCCGCTCAAGGCGTCCGGTGAGTTCCCGCCGCTGGTCACGCACATGATCGCGATCGGGGAGAAGACCGGCGAGCTCGAACGGATGCTGACCACGGTCGCAGACAATTACGAAGAGCAGGTAGAAGGGACAATTACTGCCATGACATCCCTCCTCGCGCCGGGGATGATCATGTTGATCGGTGGCATCGTGTTCGTGGTGGCGCTGGGCTTGCTGACGCCGATGATGAACATCTCGAGCATGGTCAAGTAGGAGGAGCCAATGGAAAGCGTCGTCACACCGGTGGTCGAGCGTCGCGGGTCGCGGCGACGGCGGCGGGGCATGTCGCTCGTCGAGGTCATGGTGGTCATCGCCATCATCCTCACGTTGATGAGCGTGATCGCGATCGGCGTGTGGGGCATCTTCGCCGACAGCCGGGTCGACACCACTCGCTTGACCATGACCAAGGTCAACGAGCGGCTCGAGATCTACACCCTGCGCAAGAAGAAGCCGCCCAGCACCACCGAAGGGCTCGCCGCCGCGTTCGGAAACGAGCAGATCCCGAAGGACTCGTGGAACAACGAGTTCCAGTACGTGTCGCCCGGCCCGGGCGGGGAAGCGTACGATCTGGTCAGCCTCGGCGCAGACGGCCAGGAAGGCGGAACCGGCAACGACGCCGACCTGAAGTGGTCGGAGCTGAAGAACCAGTGACCCGCGCCATCGCCATCGCCGCCGGACGCCGGTCCCGGGCTCGCGCCCGTCGGGGCTTGTCGCTGCTCGAGGTCATGGTGGTGATCGTGATCGTGCTGGCGCTCACGGCGGTGATGATCCCGGCGGCGTACGCCGTGTTCGAGCTCAACCAGCGGGCGGCGGCGCGGAAGATCGCGCTGACGTTCGAGCGGTTGCACGACGAGGCGGTGATGCGGAACCGGTCGTTCCGCATCACGTTCTTCCTCGACGAGGGCAAGTACGTGATCGAGCCGGGAGAGGCCGGGGCGCTCGTCGCCTCCGGACCGATCGAGCGGGCCGAGCAGGAGGCGGCGCTCAAGACCAAGCTCGATCGGATGTCGGACGAGGAGAAGCAGGCCTGGAAGATGAAGAACAAGCAGCCGTTCGAGCTGCTCGAAGTGGCCGGGAAGATGGAGGTCGAGCTGCCGGGGGGCGTCGCGTTCGGCGGGTTCTACACGCCGCAGTACGGGCACGTCGTGAAGCCGGGCGAGACGCTCGACGGGATGGAGAAGGACGAGAAGCTGCACCTGTTCAGCTACGTGATGAACAACGGTCACGTGGAGCACACGATCATCTGGCTGGTCGACAGCCGGGATCCGACGGATGGGTGGACGGTCGAGGTCGAGCCGTTGTCGGGCGGCGTTCGCCTGCACGGCGGGCTGGTGAACCCCGAAGACGAGTACGCGTTCGTCCCCGAGACGCCGCCGACGCTTCCCAACTGAGCAGGAGTCCGCTGATGCAAATTGTCGGTCCTCGGACTGCGTCCTGCAGGGTGCGATCGGCCGCTCGGCGGGTGCGCCGAGGGTTCTCGCTGCTCGAGGTGATGGTCGCGCTCGCGATCCTCACCGTGAGCCTGCTGATCCTGGCCCAGACCCAATCGTCGGCGGTGCTGCTCACCACCGAGGCGGAGCGGATCGTCACCGCGACCGAGCTCGCAAACATGAAGCTCACCGAGGCGCTGATCGAGGTCGAGAAGAACGGGTTCCAGGTGTCCGACGAGTCCGAGGAGGGAGACTTCTCGGAGCTCGGCGACGACCTGCTCGACGTGGAGTTCGGCGAGGAGCTGGAGGACTACCACTGGGAGTACCTGGTGGCCGAGGTCGACATCGAGATGTTGGGCGATTTGGCGACCGCTGCCCAGTCGCTCCCCACGACCGGCGGGGAAGACGAAGCGTCCGCGTCCGCTGCCGGATCGCCGCTCGACGGGCTGTCGGCGCTCGGGATCGGACCCGACATGATCTCGTCGTTCCTCGGCCCGTACGTCCGCGAAGTGCGGGTGCGCGTGTGGTGGGGGGAGGACAGCAAGGTCGCGGAGGAGGACGGCACCGAGGTCGTGCTGGTCACCCACATCATCAACCCCACCGGCGCGCTGCAGCTGCAGCAGGAGCTGCCGCAATGACCCGCACGACACGGAGCCGAACGGTGGGTTTGGGCCGGACCCGCCGCCGGGGCATGACCCTGGTCGAGGTGATGGTCGCGCTGCTCATCCTGATGGTGATGTCCGGAGTGATCTTCCAGTCGCTGCACAACTCGATCGAGTTCCAGAACCTGCTGGCCGAGCGCGACACCATCGTGCGCACCGCGCGGACGGCGATGGGGAAGATCGGTCACGAGTTGCAGCTCGCGTACCTGACCCCGAACAAGCAGGCGGTGAACACCTACCAGACGGTGTTCGTGGGGTCCGACGACGACCCGGCGAAGCTGTTCTTCGCCTCCCTCGGTCACCAGCGGTTGTACCTGGACAGCCGGGAGTGTGATCAGACCGAGGTCACGCTGTGGGCCGAGCCGGCGCCGCCCGAGCGGGGCCACGGCTACGTGCTGTACCACCGCGAGGCGCCTCGGATCGACGAGTACCCCGACGAGCAAGGCGTGATCTGGCCGCTCGCGTACAACGTCCGCTCGTTCCGGCTCCGGTACCTCGAGCAGACCACCGGCGAGTGGAAGACGAGCTGGGACACCCGCTCCGCCGAGACGCCGTACCGCCTGCCGCGGGCGGTCGAGATCGGCCTCGTGCTGATCGCGCCCGATCCGTCCGATCCGTCGGGCGAGGGCACGGTGGACGTGCCGTTCCTGACCCAGGTGATCCTCGAGTACGCGGAGCGCCTCCCGAGCAAGGATCCGATGGCGGCGGCGGCGATCGCCGCGGCGCAGACAGACACCACCGGGGGCGGGGGGACCGTCCCTCCGGCGCAGACCACCCCGTGGGGTGGGATGTTGCTGTCTCTTATACACA